>NZ_JAMPLX010000025.1:0-9975 GCF_028477825.1 Providencia sp. PROV267
CTGCAGTGGATCAAGCAAGCAGTAAAAAAAGTATCTTGAGCGGGTTGTTGTAATCATAGGGGTTAAAACAATAAAGAATGAGTGAATACAGTTGTTAGTCAGTATGTTAGCTTTAAAGAATCGAATGATTATGAGGATGATTTCATTTGCAAAATTGAATCACCGTCACCTAAGTAGGATCACGTTTGAAATCAAAACGACGATGAAGGATAAGTTTGGGTCAAATGCAACACCAAACGGAGGGAAGTTAAGTGAAATTCGGAAAGATTACATAGGTAATATGAAGCTACATCTTGATACCTCTATAAACTCTTTTTTAAATGATAAAAATAGTTATTCTTTAACTATTAAAGAAGCTACTTTACTGAAGGAAATAAATAGTAGCTAGTAAAAAATCAAATAGCTGGTTATAAAGTAACAGTGGGGTTAGATAATAGTTTCAATCCTGCATCTAATAATAAATATGATACTATGTCCGTCGCAGAGGATTTAAAAAATGAAGCGAACCCAAAAAGTTATTCAGTATATAGAAAAAATAATGAAAGATTCAACGAATGATGTCGATAAAATCAATGAGTTTATATCTAACTCAAGGTTAGATAGTTTAAATAAATTACAGGGGTTAAATAACTCAGAGCGTTATATTGACTATCAAATTTTATTGAGTTATTTGTTAACAGCTACAGATACAATATACATGCGGCAAATATACAAAAAAGATAACAATTCACCATATGAACTCGAAAAACTTTACTACCATTATAATTTACTCTTTATTTTGAATTATAATGATGTCGATAAGAACAGAGAACATTTCTTAGATCTTGCCAAGCAAGGTGAAATTTTACTCATGGATTTTGCTTGTAATGATTTTCGAATAGGGCACTTTTGCTACGATAAAGTTATTGAAAGTATTCAATCGGGTAAAATGGCAAAATCTCTCCCAATGTATACCCGACCGCAGAAGTTAGGTGTACTAGCTATCGAAATGCTGGCGAGTGAAAAAAATCAAACAATAGATTGGGAAAGTGCGGGGATCCCTATTGATCCATTTTATCAACGTTTTTGCCAAGAAGCACTTTATAATGAAAATCACGATGTTGTCGCTCAATGGCTTGTTACATTGTGCGATAAACATATCGAATGGTCGGCCATGTTTAGGGATAATGACGACGAACAACGTTCAACGGGATATGAAATTAACACGGAGCTTTTAGTCTCTTGGCCTTTTGAATATCAAGCGGTTAAAAATTTCCGGGCTAAACATGGATTAACCACCCCTGTCATAGATCATCCGCTATTAAAAACGCCAATGGCGATCGAACACCGTCCTGATATGGTGGGCTGGAAGCAAAATATGCCATCAATTTATTATCAGATAATTGATGACCTCATTACGATTAATCCCGAGCTGCAAGTTATTCATAAACTATTTTAATCATGAACAATAGGCGGTTAATTTACCGCTTTTTAAAATGGGTAATGTCATGAAGCTGACGGCACAAAGTAAACAAATTATTTGTGATAATAAGCTGCAAGCTTTTTATCTTGATGCAGTTCACTACTTTGAAGAAGAACATCGAGTAGCATTAGATCATCATGAAATTAAGCGAGAGGCCTTGTTTAATCAATTAAAGAAAAATTATGTGTATTTTGAATCTATTGGTTGAGCAAGCCAATATTTGTGTGTTACGCAGACAACATTCATGCTCTATTGTGGGAAATTTTACGCACAGTCACCGTTATTTCAAACGGTACAAGAGCATCTTGAGCAAGTAGTTTTGTTCAAAGACTCAAAAAGTAAAGCATGGTTAGAAGGTATGATTGAACATTATCAAACTCTCGATTTATCACACAACGTCAGTGAAATCATCGATTATGCTAAAAAATGCTATCTGGTTATCGGTAATGAACCCTCGATACTAAAATCAGAAATTGAATTGTTTCTATTAAAGGATATGAATAAACAATTTACTGATAACTATAAAGAAAAAGAGTTATTCTTAAAGCAAGTACTGGAAAATATCAATACAGTGCAGATACGTAAAGAGAACATTGTCTTTCTCTGTCTCGTTGCACAATATTTAGACGGGTTAAACTGTTTTTGAACCATGTAGATAGACTCATTAAAATAGAGTCAATAATGAGTAGCACAGTTAATGGTCGTAAAATTATTTTAAAAAATGATACCATCGGCACAGATGGCATGGTGCTGACCGGTTCATCCCTTGCCAAACAAATCCAAGGAGTCGCCTGTGTGAGTGAATTAGTTTATTGCCCTTCGAACAAAAAACTGGTGCTATCGTCGAGAGCGACGGTTTAATGAAAATCAACGGAATTCCCGTCGCACTTGAAGGTCATAAAGTGGCTTGTGCGTGTGTGCTTGTCGCAGTGGATTAAGCAAGCAGTAAAAAAAGTATCTTGAGCGGGGTGCTTTAATCATAGGGGTTAAAACAATAAAGAATGAGTGAATACAGTTGTTAGTCAGTATGTTAGCTTTAAATAATGAATGATTATAAAGATGATTTCATTTGCAAAATTGAGCCACCGCCACCTGAGTGGGTTACGTTTGAAATCAAAACGACGATGAAGGATAAGTTTGGGGCAAATACAACACCAAAAAGTGGTGAGCCAAGTGAATCTCAAAAAGATTATATTGGAAATATAAGTAAGCATACTGGTCTAGTAAATATATCTTTTGTTCAAGGACATAATGATTATAATTTAAGTAGAGCTCAAAGGAAAATGTTAGTTTAAATTAAAAAAGATATCAGTAAGAGTAATATTGCAGGTTTTAAATTAACGGTTGCTATTGATGGTAAATTGGATGTGTCAAGCAATAATAAATACGGTTCTTTCTATATAATTGAGGCGTTTAAATAAATGACCAGAGCAAATGATGTAATTAAATATGTAGAAAAAAGAGTCAATCAAACAACTAGGGATGTTAATGACATTGAAGATCTTATAAATGAAGATTTTATTGAAAGCATTGAAGATGTAATGCATGATAATAATGAGAATAAATATATTGATTACATGTCTATTTTGGACTTTAATGCATCATCAATTGCAATGATATATATGTTTCAGTTGTATAAAAAAGTTAATAAAGTTTTCTACACATTTGAACGTTTTTTTTATCATAAGAATTTAAACTATATATTGGGTTATTATGATAACTATAAAAGACACAAATGCTTTTTTAACCTTGCTGAGCAAGGCGAAATTTTATTAATGGATTTCGCTTGTGACGATTTTAGAGTTGGACATCTTTGCTACGATAAAATCATTGAAAGTATTCAATCGGGAAAAATGGCAAAATCCCTTCCAATGTATACCCGTCCTCAAAAATTAGGCGTGTTAGCCATTGAAATGCTGGCAAGTGAAAAAAATCAGACCATAGATTGGGAGAGTGCAGGTATTCCTATTGACCCGTTTTATCAACGATTCTGCCAAGAAGCACTTTATACTGAAAGTCATGACGTTATAGAACAATGGTTGATTACTTTATGTGACAGGCATATTGAATGGTCTGCATTATTTGCAGAGAATGAGAATGAACAAAGCTCAACAGGCTATGAAATTGATATGGAAATTTTATTAGCGTGGCCTTTTGAATACCAAGCCGTAAAAAATTTCAGAGCTAAACACGGTTTAACAACGCCTATTATTGATCATCCGCTATTAAAAACCCCGATGGCAATAGAGCACCGCACAGATATGGTAGGATGGAAGAAAAATATGCCAGTTATTTATCACCAAATAATTGATGACTTGATTTCTATTAATCCAGAGCTTCAAGTTATTCATAAACTATTTTAATTATGATTAATAGGCGGAGATTTACCGCCTGTGAATATAGATAATGTCATGAACATGAAGCTGACGGCAGAAAGAAAATAAATTATTCGTGATAATAAGCTGCAAGCCTTTTATCTTGATGCAGTTCACTATTTTGAAGAGGAGCATCAAGCTGTATTAGAACACCATAAAATTAAGTGAGAGGCGTTGTTTAATCAATTAAAGAAAAATTATTTGCACTTTGAATTTATTGGTCGAGCTAGCCAACTTGATGAAAACCAATGGGATCTCAGTAGCATTAGAAGGACACAAGGTGGTTTGTGGGTGTCTTAGCGGATATGAGCTTGTTGCAGAGGGTTAAACAAGCAGTAAAAAAATATCTTGAGTGGTTTTTTTTAATCATGGGGTTAAAACAATAAAGAATGAGTGAATACTATTATTAGTCAGTATGTTGTCTTTAAAAAATCGAATAATTATGAGGATAATTTAATTTGTTAAATTGACTCTCCTCCACCTTATTGGATTACGATTGAAACGAAAATGGTCATGAGAGAAAAGTTTGATGATTTAGGAACATTAGTCGGAGGAAGCCTCAGTGAGGCTCAAAAAAGTCTATTTATAAATTTACAAAAACATATGGTTCAAGCAGAAAAAAGAATGTATTCTAAAAACGAATGTAATATATCTGTATCAGATATAGATAATTTTTTAGATATAAAAGCTAGATTAGATGAAGATATCTACTCACAAGTAGATAAGATAATAAAAAATGTCGTTGCTATCAAATTAAAAGCTGGCATAAATGATACATTTTTAGTAGCTAGTACATCTATATGTGATAAAACACTCATAATGGAGATTGTCAAATAATGTCAAAATTAGATTTAATAAATAAATATCTTAAAGGTGAATTAAGAGACATCGAATTTGATGATGTTATACTAAAGAAAAAAATCGAGGAAAGATTTCTCAGGAATATCGAACTTGGCGCTTCTAAAAGCAGCAAAGACAAATATACTCATTACTTTGTATGTTTAGATTCTAATATGGGGATAGTGAATCTATTTTATATAAATAAAATTTACTCAGTAGATAAATATAATTATTTTAGTTTTGAGGAGGTTTTTTTTAAAAAAAACATATCGTTATTGTTAAATTATTATAACGGTTTTAATAGTGACCGTTTTTTTTGGGAACTATCTGAACAAGGACAAGTATTATTAATGGATTTCGCCTGTAATGATTTTAGATTTGGGCATCTTTGTTACGATAAAATCATTGAAAGTATCCAATCAGGTAAAATGGTAAAATCTCTCCTAATGTATACTCGACCGCAGAAGTTAGGTGTTCTCGCTATCGAAATGCTTGCTAGTGAGAAAAATCAAACTATAGATTGGGAAAGCGCGGGGATCCCTATTGATCCGTTTTATCAACGCTTTTGCCAAGAAGCACTTTATAATGAAAATCATGATGTTGTCGCTGAATGGCTTATTACTTTATGTGATAAACATGTGGAGTGGTCAGCTCTATTCGGTATCAACACTGATGAACAAAGTTCAACAGGCTATGAAATAGACATGGAAATTTTATTAGCGTGGCCGTTTGAATACCAAGCCGTAAAAAATTTCCGTGCACGACACGGGTTAACAACGCCTATTATTGATCATACGCTATTAAGAACCCCCATGGCTATAGAGCACCGTCCAGATATGGTGGGGTGGAAACAAACGATGCCTGCTATTTATAATCAAATAATTGATGATATCATTACAATTAACCCAGAATTGAAAGTTATTCATACACTATTTTAACCTCGATAAATAGACAGGGATTCGCTTTTTTCTGTCATCCCTTATATATCTAATTTGTTTAATCCAATGAGTTGTCAATTCAGATTAAAGGGTCCGGTGCATACTGGTACAATTCAGTCCACTTACCAGCACTATCGAGTCTCGTTGGATAAAACGACCTAAATCTGGGGCGTAGTAGTGGTACGTGTTATAGTGTAATCCTACCTCTTTGTTGAAATAAGAAGCGGATGTTGGAGCAGGTTTCACATTTTATCGTCAATATGTTAAATGCTTGTCTGGGGGAATATCGGGCAGAGAAGATACCCATGTTATCAAGCAACAAAACTAGTTCCCATTGAATATTCGGTATTTTTTCAATTGCTAGTGGCCTTTTCTCACGTACGCAGAGCGCTTTTTTAACTCGACATTTTAGATTGAGTCCTAAACGGCCATAAACGCGTTTATGATTAAAGGGATAGCCTTCAAATCGCAAACGGTAATCGTATTTCCAAAATCCAGATTGTGGTGACTGGGTTAAAACGGATTGTATATCCTCGATCACCGCTCGATTTTTTTCACATCAATCTCACTGCCGACGATAAAACGTTGCCCCGGACAACAAAGTCATCTGACAAGCCTTACTGACTGATAAACCTGCCTCTTTTATTGATTGAACGCAGGACGTCTTCCCCGTTAGTTACTACCAACCTTTTTTGCAAAAAGCGCTTTCATCGCATGGTTTTCAAGGCTGACTTAAGCGTTGAGTTTTTTTCAAGCTCTTTTAATGGTTTAACATCATTGGATTACATACCACTGTACTTTGATTTCCAATTGCCGCCAGTGGCACACTGATACCACGTTGCCGATAAAGATCATCGACTTTCATTCCAGAATCAACGAGTTTTAAAATATTGACGATTCGCCTTTCAGTAAAACCGGCTTTTTTATAACGACCTCTGCAATTTTGGGCAGAAAATCTCATTATAGCTGTTTCATTTTAATGGGAGAGGATAAAGATTAATAGCCAAGCTTTACAAGATTCGATTAAAAATCTTAAGGCTCACTATATAATACCTAGAAAAGGAAATAGCAATTAAGGTAATATAGCTATTGATTGGTGTTTATATCAATGCCGCTATTTCGTTGAAAATACCTTTCTGAGTATTAAGAAACACTGAGCAGTTGCTATTTGGTATGGTAAATTATCAAAAAATGATGAAAGTGTCGTTGTTTTGACGTTTTCAATTATGTGGCTCACTATGTGGAGCAATATAAAATATATACAATAAAGGTCAACATGCCCGAGTGTTTTTATAATTTTTAATCTTCAAAATATAAATATTAACTAATATTTCAATCAGAATCGTTACTGGGTAGTATGATTACTTATGGATGGTGCTGTTGCCTATGAAAAATGTCTGCTTTTTTGATTTGCCGTTTGTGCGCCACGATAAGCACGCCGAACCAGAAACGAATTACCGCCGGATCCTAGCCGGAGATAAGGTATTCTGGATGTATGCTAAGCAATTTGAAGATATCTCTGTTGCGGAAAAATTAACAGAGGGCGAGCGTGTGTATATCGGTGCACATCCGCTGGCTGATGGGACATTCTGGTTGCACTGGTTAGTCGCTCCAGACCACGGAACACTGCAACCCGTGACTAAAGGTACCGATAAAGCCCGTAATGCCCTGAAAACACTGATAGGAACGCTACTGATGGGGGCGTTTGGCTATGTTTTTTTTAATTTATCATTTGGTATTATCATATTTCTGCTCATGTTGATCGCATTTATTATCGGTGCTTGGTTTTTTTGCTCCGGTGTTCAAGGATTGCTGGTCAGTAGTAGTAAACGAACACACCGTTTGCAAGAGGGACTTCGGCGTGTACAGGCTGGAGATTTATCACTCTTTCACACTCAAAACGATCTGCAGACAACAATAGCCGCACAGCAAAAAAATATACAGGCAGTGGTAAAAACAGCAAAACCCCAGACGCCGGATAATATGATCCATGCAGATCAGGTCATTCTGAGCACATTACAAGGGGAAATTCGTTCACTCAGTGTGACCACAGGATTTACTGGTACAGGTAAATCGCGGCGCGATTATAGAGATTATCAGTTTCTCTGTGAGGGCGTGCTATTCACTTTCCGCTGTTATTACAATACATTCAGTGAAGATGTAAATCCGATATTTTACCGACATCCGGATTTTTTTCTGACCGAAGGTGACCCCATGACGCTTATCCTTAACGGTGAGAACGGTCAGATCGTCGGCCTGTGTAACGAACGGGACGGACAGGCATATCTCAAATACAGCGGCATAATGATGCCCAACCGTCAAATGAAACGGGCGTACAAAGCCATTGGTCTCATCTGTCTGGTGTTACCGTTGTTGATGCTGTTTTTTTCGTTCCATGACTGGTGGCAAGCGGGTGTGATGCCTGACAAATGGGACTGGTTGAAAGCCGGGGATATGTTTCTTGATTGCAGTTTTCTCAGTATGTCGATATTTTTCCTGATTATGCTGTTAACTGAGCTGTCCAACGGCTTTATCGAAAAATACACGGTCACCTCCGCACGGATAGAGAAAGTGCGACAGTATCTGGTGTCATTCCGAAGTAGCTTGAATAAGGCTCCGTATATTCAGGAGGTGACCTGATGTTTACTGATCGTCGCATCCGAGTTGCTTTATTGGCCGTCGGGCTGATTATTTGCATAACTTTTATGTACATACGTGATTTCGCTGGATTTGCCGGAGAATGGGAACGTACTCGTCCTTATCAGCCGGAAAAAAACGCGATTATCATGAAATCTTTGCTTATCAGTAGCGTTGAACAGGGTGTTTTGATCACTGGCCTAAGCGATGCGATTGATATTAAAGTGAATCATATTGAGCGCAGTAATTTCCTGTATCATTACAACAAAGTGCTTCGTGATGATCCCGTTAATGACAACGCTGTGCCGCTGCTTAATCTGCAAATTAATCCGGACAAAGCGGTGATCAACAAGCACATTGCAAAACAGATTGGCAAAGGGAGTGGCCGAGAAATTGAATCCTACAGGCCACGGTTGCCGCTAACTCAGATTATGACGGAGCAGGAGGGGGAGCTGCGCGTCCGGGCCCGTTTTATCGGCAACGTACTGAGTCAGCAGTGTGATAATCAAGGGCGCTGCCTGATCGTATTTAAGAATGATATCACCCCAGGAAGACCAGCATTTTATTCAAATGACGGTGGTCTGCATTGGCAGTGGCTACAACAATGGGCATCGCCAGAAACGCGGGCGGAAGAGAATGTCCTAGCGATTACTGGGGCGGGTCATTTCGTGATGGCGCAGAATGAGCGATTGTATCAGACAATGGATTTTGGACAGACTTGGAAAAAACTCGCCGACCTGAACCCCTCTGGGCGGGGACGTGCCGATCTCGGTAGTTATCAGCATTACAATATACAGGATCCCAGCTGGCTCGCCACCTCACAACGGGCAATCTTCTGGAAGCAGGAAAGCGACACCAGCTCACTGACTTGTATTAACTTCCAGACGGGACGCCAGGAAGCGTATCTGTCGCTGCCGGGGCGAGTTAGTAAACCGACCGTGACACCGGAAGGAGAGGTTTATTTTGTTCTCAAAACCGAGCCACGTATGCGGTACAGCATCAACCGGCTGGATTGCAGCAACGGCAATTACACGCCAGTACTGGAAACCGGTACAGACTCGATTTCTGATCTGTATGCAGGGAAAGATAATAGTCTGATATTCACTTTTCGGTTTAACGACCCTGAGCATATCCGGGTATCACACAACGGCGGAAAAAACTGGAAGCGGATGCAGAAATTCCCGAGAAGCTATCAGGAAAATGTATTATTTGATGGTGTCCGTAATCGTCTATTCTATTTTCCGGTAGAATCCTACTATGCACCGGATCTCGGTAATCGCGATGGATTGGTGTATGAAATATCGCCGATCTGATAATGTGGAAAGCAACAATATAATGAGATGTTAAATAGAGATTGTAAGTAATAAAAACAAATATTAATTCTAATTTGTTTTTTAATTGAGGAATAATATATTGTGATTTACCTGTTTTGGTTTAAGAGGTTAATATTAATAAAACAGGTAATTTCACTAAATAAATTACACGTTAACTCTATTTTTACTGGAAAATTAAAAGCTGTTAAACCTGCATCTTCTATTAACTTGATGGGTGACATGCCCACGGAGGTCATACCCCGTTTCATTGTCCAATAACCCGCTGGTGCGGCCCGTTTCACGGTGCAAACGGTCTCGCTGATATTCCGCTAAGACGGTGAGTTGGTCGTTATCACGCCAGTTGGTTTGCTGTAAATGACCGGAGCCGTAGTAGAGGTACTCAAAAGCCT
>NZ_JAMPLX010000026.1:0-153981 GCF_028477825.1 Providencia sp. PROV267
GCCAGCGCGCGATCGGCACTTGACGCACGGTCACTTGGTTCTGACTATACCCATATTCCGTGCGGTATTCCGTGTTATCAGGCGACTCTGTCATTCTGGTAAAGTCGGTTTCACGAATAATACAGTGGGCCAGTTTTGATTGGTCGAAAGTCAATAAAAAGTGGGGTAGTTTTCGATGAGCATTGACAACCGTAATCAACGAATAAAGCGTTGACTATAGCTAGTGCGCATTCTAAGTCAGGCGGCACCGTAAATAACATCCTGAAAACAGAACGATTCTACACGGTCGGCTATGCGCCGAAGGGCAAAAACAACACCCACCGCCCGCCATTAACCTTAAAGGTCAGTGGCTGAAAGAGGCAGTTTTTGAGACCGGCTTCTCCTTTACCGTTAAGATTTTAAACGGCTGTTGGGTATTAATACCGGACTATGAGGATATCCGGGCAATAAAGCAGCAAAATCAGGCGCAACAAGCTCAGATTGCCGCATTTAAGTGGAAAATTAAGGCGCTGTTCGGGGGAGTGATCTAACGACAATTTACTTGCTTTGGTGTAATATTTGTAGCTAAAACGGGTAATTACACGAGCTTGTAATTTAAATCATAAGTTCGTCAATATCTTTACGATAATTCTACTTCTACTGAAAAATCGAAAGCAGTTAAACCGGCATCTTCTACTCTTTGTTTAAACTTATCCGTAACAAAAACCCGACTAATATCTTCGTCAATAGTAAATAGATACTCATCTGTAATGTTACTTTTAATGAGGACTGGCTTCTCAATCATTAATCCATTGGGATATTCCCGATAAACAGAATTCTTTCTGTCAAAACATTCTGAAAGCGGATTGGTTGGATAATAGCCAACGAATTTTTTCCGTTTGCTCTCAGTTTTAACTGGTAATATTTGCCCCCTTGAACTCAGAATATCAGATAAGGATACTAATGCACCCTCACTAAAAACCATAAATGGAGATAGAGCGCTGCTAAAGTCAAATTGATAATTTTTCTTACCAAAATCATTAGCCCTTAGTTCTAGAACTATATTGGTATATGTGTTGTTAAATTTTTGCCATTTTTGTCCCATTGCTCTTGCTATTATGCTTTCTTCTCTCGCAGGATAATCTTGGATAAAAGAGCAGTAATTCATTGCATCGGATTTTAAATAATATATTTTATTACTCATAATATTTTGTACCAACTCGCATCTCGACTTGAAGAAGAAAGAATGTTACGGATGTTTGATAATTCATCTAAAACACCTTGTTTTCCACCAGTTAGGTCTGCCTGAATTATTCGTTCATTAACCGCATCGATGTAGTTATTCGGATGTCTACCGTTATGTTTAATACCAGACAGCGACTCATCAATGTTATTTTTATTAGGCAAGAAAACCCCATTACTAGCATCATCAATATCAATGCCATGTTTTTTTAGAATATCCCTCGCTGGTTTCACTCCTTTAGATGTATCCCCTACTATGTGGTGAGCGGCTGAGTTTGCAGGTCTAGGAGTACCAACTGAAACCATATTTCTCGATAGTTTAATCGCACACTGTCCCCACGGATCCACCCATGTCAGCGGATTTGGCGCATACTGATACAGATTTAACCCGCCTGCTAACCCTATCGGGTCTTGCTGGGTAAAGCGGCCTAAATCCGGGGCGTAGTACCTGAAAGTATTATAGTGCAGACCGGTCTCTTTGTCGAAATATTGCCCTTGGAAACGCAGGTTTTGTTCACTGTTAAACTCACTGGTAGGGTGGGCCTGACGCTGTAAATTCCCCCAAACACCCTATTGGCCTTAGCTAAAAATTATATATTCAATACTATAACATATGGTTTAATATTAATATCGTTAAGTTAGTAGTCATTAACCTAATGTAACTCAACACAAAAGCCATGTTTACTGAATATATCCGTTAAAATTGAAATATAGCTTTCTGAATATTTTTTTATGTTTTTGGTAGTGTCGATATTTTTTATCAATATATTACTATTAAGGAAGGTTATTTTTTTTCCATTACTTTTTATATTTATTAGACTATCGTCTAGTGCGTCTAAATTGCTGCCAATATAACCTTTCCATCCAAAAAATGCCTCACCCAGTAAGCAATATAAACTTGGTATGTCAGATATATGAGTACAGTCAATTACAATGTTTTTTTTGATATCATTGTACTTAATGCCGCTCTGTTCTAAGCATAGCTCTAACCATATTTTTTTATATTCAATTGACATGTCTCTCCAATTAATATTGGTATCATTCAAATTCCATAATGAAAGGAGTCTAGAATAATTATTAATATATCTAGAGTTAGTAATACTATCAAGTGATGAAAGTAATATACAATTGTTTTGATTTCTATTAAATTTAGCTGAATCAATGATATCAAATGAAGCTAAATATTCATATCCATGTGGTTTGGCGATGCTTAAATTTGTTAAGCTATCAATCTTAAAGTTCTGATTTGAGCAATTTATCCATATATCTTTCAAAAAAACCATATAGAAATGTTCTACTTTGATTATTTTTATCAAATCCACATGTCCAATTTCTACGTTATTTGATTCTAATTTTAGCTTAAATGGCATACTAAATCCTTATACATTGGTTCTATTCAATTAACACTTAATGTTACCCATCGGTTTCCAGTCTGAATGAATTTTTTGATAATGATCTAAGGTATATCCATACTTTAGAATAAGGAATACCCATAGAATTCACACCATTGAGTTGTAAAACCCGATGATTGTTGTCAAGTCTAGGTACTTCATATTCTATAGCGCCTTACCATTTTAGGTATTCTTTTCCTTGATATATTTTAGGATTACCTTTGGTATCTAAACGAGGAACACCGCCTCCACTTTTTATACATCTAATGCGGCATTAAATAAGTCTTGTATTTTCTTAGAGTAATTAGGTTGCTTGTTCTTCGCCCAACCCCACGGGTCCACCCATGTCAGTGGATTCGGTGCATACTGGTACAGATTTAACCCACCCGCTAACCCTATCGGGTCTTGCTGGGTAAAGCGGCCTAAATCCGGGGCGTAGTACCTGAAGGTATTATAGTGCAGGCCGGTTTCTTTGTCGAAATATTGCCCTTGAAAACGCAGGTTTTGTTCACTGTTAAACTCACCGGTAGGGCGGGTCTGACGCTGTAAATTCCCCCAAACACCCTATTGGCCTTGCCAAACGATATTGTCCACTCCCCATTAATTAAGACACTGCAATTTAGAGTTTTCTAACTGTTTACGATATACCTCTGGAGGGGGGATTTAAGCTTTCGTGCGTTTGATTTTGGTTATAATCTTGTTGCCAAAACCACACCATTTCACGTACTTGGCTTAATGACTCAAATAAATATGCATTTAAAAATTCACTGCGGAATGAGCCATTAAAACGTTCGATAAAGCCATTTTGTTGTGGCTTACTGGGTTGAATATGACATAGCTCAATCTGATTATTTGTACAATAATTCAATAGGTTGGTTGAAATAAGCTCAGGTCCATTATCCACGCGTATTTGTTTCGGCACTCCTATGTCGACTTTTAAGCGTTCAAGCACTCTAATAACCCGTTCAGCTGGCAACGATGTATCCACTTCAATCGCCAAACATTCACGTGTTCCCTCATCAATAATATTCAATATTCTGAAACGATTACCACAATATAAACTGTCATGTACAAAATCCAATGCCCATTGAACATTCGGGACTTCTTCAATCACTAAGGGGCTTTTTTCTCGTTTCAGCAGTATTTTTTAACTCGCCGTTTCAGGTTTAACCCCAAACGGCGATAAACTCGTTTATGATTAAAGGGATAGCCTTGAAATCTTAGCCGAAAATAGTATTTCCAAAACCCTGATTGTGGCGATTTAGCTAAAACTGATTGAATAGCATCAATCACTGCACGATCTCTTTCACGCCAATTTAGCTGTCGGCGATAAAATGTTGCCCGAGGTAATGATGTTAATTTACAAGCTTTAATGGCTGATAAACCTGCCTCTTTTAAAGCCTGAGTACAGGACTTCTTTTCCGCCACTACCAATCCTTTTTTGCAAAAAGCGTCTTCATCGTATGATTTTCAAGGCTAACTTCTGCAAACATTTTTTTAAGCTTGGCATTTTCCTCTTCAAGCTCTTTTAATCTTTTAACATCATTAGCTTCCATACCACCATTATAATAAGTAATATTACTGATCGCCATTTTGGCGACAAATATCTTCCACTTTCATCCCTGAATCAGCGAGTTTTAAGATATTAACGATTTGAGTCTCAGTAAAACGAACTTTTTTCATCATGACCTCTGCAAATTTTAGAGCAGAAAATCTAATTATAGCTGTCTTATTTTAGGGGAAGTGGACGAATGGCATTCGTGGTATAAATGGTTTTGCGGATATCATCAGGGTAAGCAAAAAACGTATTTACGTTTTCCCAATGCGCATACCAACTTTTCAACTTTTGCTAATTTGCGGGTATTTTTTGTTCCATATTAAAGCGAATTTTTCCAATGCTATCAATGCAGAAGCCTCTGTTGCGGCACGATAGATGGTTTTCAGCCCCGCAGTCACAGCCTTGTAGTCTTTCCAAGAAACGTAGCGCACCATATGAATGATGCACAGCTGGATTTGTGTTTGAGGATAAACGCTATTTATCGCATCAGTAAAGCCTTTTAAACCGTCAACGCTGGCAATCAAAATGTCTTGAACACCGCGATTTTTAAGCTTAGTGAGCACCGACAACCAAAATTTAGCGCCTTCATTTTCGGCCATCCACATGCCCAAAAGTTCTTTATGTCCTTCAGTATTGATGGCTCATGCAAGAAAAACAGACTTATTGATAACTCTGCCATCGTGACGCACTTTGACAACAATACAGTCAAGATAGACGATGGGATACTGCGATTAGAGAGGCCGATTTTGCCACTCTTGAACTTGCTCTTTAACAGCATCGGTGACTTTTGAAATCAGCGTCGTACATTTCCTTGAATGTAGCGACGATTTCACGGGGGGCATTCCTTTTGCATAAAAGGATAAAATTTGACTGTCCATCTGAGTAATGCGAGTTTGACTTTTCGTAATCAACTGAGGCTCAAAACTGCCTTCACGGTCACGTGGCGTGTTCAATTCAAAATCACCATCGTCCGTGAGTAATGTTTTAGATGAATAGCCGTTACGCATGTTAATACCTGTTTTGGTACTATTTTTCTCATGACCTAGGTGCTCGGTTAGTTCAGCATTTAATGCTGTTTCAACCGTCAATTTAGTCAGCATGCGAGTGAACTGATTA
This sequence comes from Providencia sp. PROV267, assembly GCF_028477825.1. NCBI lineage: Bacteria > Pseudomonadati > Pseudomonadota > Gammaproteobacteria > Enterobacterales > Morganellaceae > Providencia > Providencia sp. PROV267. The sequence goes on from NZ_JAMPLX010000026.1 coordinate 5,287, forward strand.
AGATCAGCTTCGGTCTTAATCCCTTTTGCAAATTCTGCTGCAAGGGCTTTTAGTTTTTTCTCGCCCATAATATGCCTGCTTTGTTGTTGGATTTAACCTATCAAAAGCAGGCAAATACACAATTTAAATTACAGTCTCATTTAGTTCGGAATAAAATCCATAAACATTTCAGTTTCTATGACCGAATTATTCTCGATACTTGCAATAAAGATAGGGTATGAATCATAATCCACATGTAGCACCCACATTTTATAGCCATACTTTTCAATAAAATCTTGTAAGAGGCTAAACTTTTCTGCGAAGTAATCCGTACTGCTTTCAAACTCTTCATTCTCTAATTCACTGTTATCAACATGCTCTTTAAGCGTTTTGAACAGCTGTTCTTTTTCAAGGGTAGGATCAAATCGGGAGATCCGCTGAGACAAAAAGGTGATTAACTGATCATCATCATCTTCACCACGCCAATCAATAGCGACAACGATATTATGACTGTGACAGAAGATATCAAACAGTAGTTGTAACCTATCGTCATCATCTTCATCAAACACAGCTTCTAAATCCGAATAGTTTGAATATTTTTCATCTTCTAAAACATCATCGGGATGATGAATAGCTTTTTGCAAAAGTGAATTCCACTCAGCGAGTTCGGAAGGCGGTAATATGGAAGAGGCAAGAGTACTGATTTGTTCCATTTCATCTTCATCAAAAAGAGTCGTATTTTGTTCCATGATCATAAGGCCCATGTTTAATTTTATTTATCTATTAAAGTTAAATTATACAATTTGATGAAAAGGCTGAACAAGATTATTCTTGTTTTTGGTTTTAGTTAAGTCGATGCTTTTTACTGATGATAATGAAAAGTATGAGTTAAATAATTAAGTAATTCGATAGGGGAATTAATTAACTGTAGGAGGAGATCAGATCTTTCAATCTTAGAGTTAGGGTTTAAAGCTATTTGTGAATATTTTTATATTAGCTATCGTTAAATAAGCGTGATTAATAGGGAGTTTTTAACAATAGGCGAGCATGGTTTAAAAACCATTTATGTATTTCCCCCAGACATTAAACAATCATGGCTGAGGGATTTTTTTATTCATCTGATTAACTGAGTGCAACTCGAACCCCGAAAGCAATAAGTACAACGCCAAGCACTTTATCGACATATTTTTGTACTTTAGCTAACCCTTTTCTTACAGGAGCACTCTGGATCAAACACACCAGCAGTGGCCAGTAAATAGCAGCAAGCCCCCAAATGATAAAGGCGATCCACAGCTTTTCACCAAACGTCGAATCAACACTTAAAACTTGAGTAAAAACAGCAAGAAAGAACAATGTTGCTTTAGGGTTTAAAACATTACAAAGGAAACCTTGCATAAATGCTTTTTTGAAAGTGACGATTTCGTGTTGTGTATTGTTGAGGTCTAGGTTTTGTCCTTTATTTGGCATCAAACTTTTAACACCAATCCAAATCAGATAAGCCGCTCCTGCGTATTTTAATACGTTAAATAACCAAGGTGTGGTGGTGATAAGAACCGCAAGCCCAGCGACACAATAAGTCATATGTAGGGCAACCGCACAAATGACGCCCATTGCAGTCATGAGCGCTGCTGAACGCTGATAGCGCGCTGAGTTTTTAACGATAAGAAAAAAGTCTGGCCCGGGGGAAAGCATGCCTAATGTGGCGATAGTGGCAATTAAAAGGGAGGTCTCGTACATTTGCACTCTCGATATTGATTTTATTTTTAATGTTATTTTTAGTCGGCTTTATCACTAACTGAGTATAAATTAATAATCACTTTTTAAGGAAGATTAAATTTAGTCGACGAAGCATTTCTGTTTACGTATAGTGAGCACAAATTTGTATATTAGCCTCTAAGGTGACTCAATGAATATTAGTTTAATCGCAGCGATGGCGATTGATCAGGTTATCGGCATGGAAAAAGCGATGCCTTGGCATTTACCCGGTGATCTTGCTTGGTTTAAACGTAATACGTTAAATAAGCCAGTCATAATGGGTCGAGTGACTTACGAATCAATTGGTCGTCCGCTTCCACAGCGCGTCAACATTGTATTAAGTAGTAAGCCGGGTTCGGATAAAAATGTTATCTGGGTCTCCTCCGTAGAAGAAGCATTGGCGGCGGCTAAGCAAACCAAGACAGGCTCTGACGATGACGAAGTCATTGTGATTGGAGGCGGAAAAGTTTACCAACAGTTTTTACCTCTGGCGAATAAGCTGTATTTAACTCACGTGGATGCAGAAGTGATTGGCGACACTCATTTCCCAATTTACGAGCCAGATGAGTGGGATTCTATTTTCACCGAGTACCATGAGGCGGATGAGAACAATTCACATGGTTATTGTTTTGAGATTTTAACCAAAAGAATTTAATAGCGTCGTAATTTTAAAAACGGAGCGTATTGCTCCGTTTTTGCTTATTAATATATGAAAGTAGCGAATTAAATCACTATTCAAAAATAAATCTAATGAATTTATTACCACTATTCAGTTTAAATTAAAAAGAATAGCTTTTAAGTTATGTCTATTTAAGGGAAATAAACATAACTTAATGATTAATCTTTACGGCGTTTTTGGTGTGATTTTTGGTGGTAATACTGTTTTGCTTCCCAATGGAACAGCGTCAATTCTCCCCCCCAGCAACAACCAGTATCTAGCCCATACACATTTTCTGGCGTATGTTTCCCTTCCAAAGACGCCCAATGACCAAAAAAGATAGAATAGCCTTCAGGGAGTTTATTGGGCAGTGCAAACCAAGGTTTAAGGGGAGAAGGGGCTTTGGCTGGACTTTCCTTACAAATCATCTCCAGTTGACCATGAGGGAAACAGTAGCGCATCCGTGTTAATGCATTTGTACTAAAGCGTAAACGCGGTAGCCCCATTAAATTCTCAGACCAATTATTTGGCATGTCGCCATACATAGAATCAATGAATAGCGGATAAGCATCGCTTGATAAAACCGATTCTACTTCCCGTGCGCACATGCGTGCTGTCGGCAGATCCCACTGTGGTGTGATCCCAGCGTGAGCCATGATGATCTTTTTCTCTTCATCGACCTGTAGCAGCGGTTGGCGGCGTAACCAATTGATTAATTCATCAGCGTCGGGCGCATTGAGTAGCTCATCGAGATGATCTTTCGGTTTATTCCGGCTGATTTTGCAGTAAATACCTAATAAGTGCAGATCGTGGTTACCTAGCACTATGCGTACGGAATCACCGAGGCTTTTGACATAGCGAAGGACCTGTAATGAGTCAGGCCCTCGGGCAACCAGATCGCCAGTGAGCCACAAAGTATCTTTTTGCGGCTCAAAATTCACTTGTTCGAGTAATGCACGCAATTCGCGATAGCAGCCGTGTACATCACCAATAAGATATGTCGACATAATTAATTAATCAAAGTAGGTAAAGCAAGGCGGAATGGAGGAATATCCACATGAATGTGTTCTCCTCGGCTGTTTAACATGACGTAATAACCTTCCATTGTACCCATGGGAGTTTCTAATATTGCTCCACTGGTATAACGATATACCGCACCGGGCTGGATGATTGGTTGTTCACCGACAACGCCTTCGCCTTGAACTTCAGTTTTATGACCATCACTGTTAGTAATGAGCCAATAGCGGCTCATTAACTGTAGTGGCTCTCGGCCTAAGTTACGGATAGATATGGTATAGGCAAATACATATCGTCCTATTTCAGGTTGAGACTGGCTGACGATATAGACACTCTGTACTTGGATGCTAACATTAGGTTCGTTAAGCATAGTGCCTCCTTTTCGATACTTATTCAGACAAACTTGCTAGGTAGTTCGCCATTTTGCAATAAGCTTCAACGGAAATATTTTCAGCGCGAGTACCGGGATCAATGCCTAGCTCTGTGAGCTGCTCAACATTGAGTAAATCCCCCAAACTATTGCGGATCGTCTTACGACGCTGGTTAAATGCTTGTGTGGTAATACGACTGAGCATTTTAATATCTTTCAGCGGGTAAGGGTTCTCGCGATGAGGTATAAGCCTAACAACCGCAGAATCAACTTTTGGTGGCGGTGCAAAGGCCGTTGGTGGCACTTCTAACACCGGAACAACTTGGCAGTAATATTGCGCCATAACGCTTAAACGGCCGTAGGCTTTACTCCCAGGACCTGCAACTAGGCGGTTTACAACCTCTTTTTGCAGCATAAAGTTCATGTCAGCAATAGAGTTTGTAAAGGTAAATAGGTGGAACATTAGCGGGGTCGAGATATTATAAGGCAGGTTACCAAAAACACGTAAAGGTTGCCCTGCCTGCTTCGCTAATTCACCGAAATCCACTGTCATGGCATCTTGCTGGATAATTGTAAGCTTATCTTTTAACTGTGGGTGAACATGCAAGCGCGCAGCGAGATCACGGTCTAGCTCAACAACCGTCATCTTATCCATTCTACTACCAACAGGTTCAGTCAGTGCGCCAAGACCGGGGCCAATCTCGACGATAGCTTGCCCTGGTTGTGGATGTATTGCATCTACAATACTGTCGATAATAAATTGGTCAGTTAAAAAGTTCTGCCCGAAACGTTTGCGGGCAAGATGCCCCTGATGGACTCGATTATTCATGAATTCTTATATGTCATTTGGATAGCTAACTTCAATGCGGTAATAAAGCTGCCCGCATCGGCACGACCCGTACCTGCTAACTCTAGCGCAGTGCCATGGTCAACAGAAGTACGAATGAAAGGCAGACCCAGCGTAATGTTCACGGCTCTACCAAAACCTTGGTATTTTAACACAGGAAGACCCTGATCGTGATACATTGCGAGTACGGCATCCGCATCTTCTAAATATTTAGGCTGAAATAGGGTATCAGCGGGCAGCGGCCCGATGAGATTCATACCTTCAGCACGAAGACTCTCAAGTGTTGGGATAATGGTTTCTATCTCTTCCATTCCCATATGTCCTCCTTCACCCGCGTGCGGGTTTAGGCCACAGACATAGATATTTGGTGTATCAATCGCAAATTTTGTACGTAAATCGTGATTTAAGATTGTAATCACTTCCCGCAGACTTTGTTGAGTGATTGCCGCTGAAACATCTTTTAAGGGTAAGTGGGTCGTGGCGAGAGCCACACGTAACTCTTCTGTGGCTAACATCATCACCACACGGTGACAATGGCTCCTATCGGCAAAAAATTCAGTATGCCCGCTAAATGGAACCCCCGCATCATTAATCACCCCTTTGTGGACAGGGCCAGTCACAATGGCAGAAAATTCTCCACTTAGGCAACCATCACAGGCCCTTGCTAATGTTTCAGTAACATACTTCCCATTGGCAATGTTTAGCACACCGGCTTGCGCTGGTGCTTTCAAATTGACGGGAAGGATAGACAGAGTTCCCGGTACTTGGGCGTCATGTTCATTACCTGATTGATAGTTTTTTAATGACAGTGGCAGGTTGAGTTGTTTGGCTCGAGCGAGTAGTAATTCAGGATCAGCACACGCAACAAGCTCAACAGGCCAAAACTCTTGGGCAAGTTGAATAAGTAGATCTGGGCCTACCCCGGCAGGCTCGCCGGGGGTTATTACGATTGGTTTATTGAGATTTTTCGTCATTAGATTGGTTATCACGTCCATCGATGACATTAACATATGCCGCCGCACGTTGCTCCTGTACCCAACTTTGTGCTTCTTCGTTGAATTTACGATTGAACAATAAACGGTAGGCTTGATCTTTTTGTGCCGCATCTGTTTTATCAACATTGCGGGTATCTTCTAGCTGAATAAGGTGCCAGCCAAAGTTTGAGCGAACAGGTTGACTGATTTCGCCTTTATTAAGTCTCATCAAGGCATCACGGAAAGCGGGATCGTATACATCTGGCATATTCCAGCCTAACTCACCGCCTTTAAGCGCACTGCCCGGATCTTCAGAGAACTCTTTTGCCGCATTTTCAAATGTGGTCTTGCCGCTACGAATATCCTGTGTGATCTGAGTGAGCTTTTGTCTCGCTTGGTTATCATCCATAATTGGTGATGACTTAATAAGGATATGGCGAGCTTTCACTTCGGTGACTGAAATGGTTTTATTGGCGCTGTTCATTTCGTTAACGCGCAAAATGTGGTAGCCAACACCAGAACGAATAGGGCCTACAACATCGCCTTTCTTCGCACTTTTCAACTGTTCAGCGAAAACAACTGGTAGCTCTTGTAGGCGAGACCATCCCATATTACCGCCTTTCAGTGCTTGTGGATCTGCGGAGTAAGCAATAGCCAGTTTGCCGAAGTTGGTGCCTTTTTTGATCTCATCCATGATCTTAGCAACAATCGCATCTGCTTTTTGTAATTGCTCTTGAGTTGGGTTTTCAGGTAATGGAATGAGAATATGACTTAGGTTAACGCTCGCTTCATAGTCTGCTTGGCTGCTGATCTGTTTTGCGAGAGACTCAACTTCTTGGGGTAAAATAGTCACGCGACGGCGTACTTCGTTATTACGCACTTCAGCGATCAGCATCTCTTTACGGATCTCACTACGGTATTTTGCCATATCAATACCATCCGCTTTTAGACGTGCTTGCATCTGCTCAAAAGTTAAACCATTTTGGCGAGCAATATCCGCAATTGTGGCATTAACGGCTTCTTCAGGGATATTGATTTGCATCTGATTTGCCATCTGTAACATGATGTTATCAGTGATCAAACGCTCAAGGATCTGGTGACGAAGAGTCTCATCATCTGGAATTTGTTGGCCAGCATTGCGTGCGTTCAGTTTTACTGTGTTTAACATATTCTGGACGTCACTTTCCAGCACAACTCCGTTATTGACTACAGCAGCAACTTTATCCATTTGCTGTGGTGCAGCCAATGCTGTGGAGCTTGCAAACATCAGTCCCAGAATAAGCGTTTTCCAATTCTTCATAATGGTCCTATCTATTGATTTAGGTTCCGCCAGAGGCAGGTTAATCGTTTTATTTATGCGACACTGCTTACTATTTGGCGAGCAGATAACTCGCCTTATTGTGAGTAAGCAGCGGCATCAAATAGCTTGTGTTTATTATCAGAAAGCACGCTGATAAGGGATGATACCTCTATTAAGCATTTCCTGACTACCTAAACTATGATTGTTATTTAGGCCTCTAAGTTCCACATTGAATGACCATTTATTATCATATTCACTGCTGAACTTGTCTTCTTGCCATCCAACAATCTTACGTTCATAACCTACATTGAACGCCCAACAACAAGTATTGTATTGTAAACCAATTAATTGGCTGGCGGATTGTTGCTGCTTAGTATCATAGTAATAAGAGCCAACAAAGCCCCAACGCTCACTTAATGGCCAACTTAATACCGCACCCACTTGGGAAATCCCTTTTTGGTATTTCGGTAGGGTATAAGTGTTGCCACCTGATTCATCACGACGGAAGGTCGCTTGAATATAGTCACGGTCGACAAAACGGTAGTTTAACTGTAACAAACGATCAGCATCAATGCGATACTCGGTCACTGCATTCCCCATGGTGACGTTGCCTAAACGGCGATCGTATTGTAGCCCACCACGGATCCCCCACTTATCGTTGATACGCCAGTAAGAGTCTGTTGCCCACAATAACGAGCCAGTATTACTTTTATCGTCGATTTTCAGGCTGGAGTTACCCGCACGCGGACGTTCAAAATAGTAGATTTGCCCGACAGAGAAGTTAAAGCGTTCGGCCAAGGATTCATCATAAATACGCGTTGTAATACCTGTCGTGATTTGGTTCGCGGAAGCGACTCTATCAAGACCACTATAAATTCGGTCACGGAACAAACCATTATAGTCTGACTGGAGTAAGGCCGAGTCATAGTTGTTAATGTTGTCCTGATCTTTATATGGAATATAGAGATATTGGACACGAGGCTCTAAGGTTTGAACAAAGTCACTGCCTTCAAGTAGATCTCGTTCGAAAACGACTTTGGCATCGCTCTTAAATATAGGAAGAACACGTGTGACATTTTTCTCTAAGCTGGCGTTGTTATTCGCTTTAGGAATATCTTGATCATAATGGGTTGCCAGCAATTTGAAGCTGTTGTTCATGTTCGCCCAGCCGTTTGACAGCGGAAGGCTTAATTCAGGCTCGATATGCAAACGCGTTGCATCTGGGTTATTTTTGCCAACACTGGTAAAGCGAGCAGCTTGCGCATAGGTGTGTAAGTCAAAGGCACCTAAATTATTTTTGTAGTAGTTAAAGTCCAACTGCGGCTCAGCTTTATAAGCACGGCGATTGGGATCTTCCACAAAAATTTGGAACTGCTTATGCGTTAGGGTTGCATTCCAGTTTTCAGCCGAATAGCCAGTACTGAATTTTTGCGTCGCATAACCGTCTGTTGTATTCCCGTATTGCGAGCTAAAGTCCGTAAAGTATTGGCGATCACTTACTTTGGTGTAATCGGCGTTGAAGTTCCAATGTTGGTTATAAGTTCCTGAATGGCGCCAGTAGAATAACCAGCGGTCATCACTGTCACGTGCATCACGTTTATTACGCTCTTTATCTTTCACATACGCGCGGTCGTGATTAATAAAATCGAAGGCGATAGTTCCCGTTCCCGGCGTGACCAAGTAACGAAACTCGTTATTTAATTTTATGCCACGGTGGGTCATGAATTGTGGGGTAATTGTCGCATCGTAATTAGGCGCGATATTCCAATAGTAAGGCAGTGAAAACTCTAGGCCATCATTATTAGAGTAGCTTCCTGTTGGAATTAAGAAACCGGAGCGACGTTTGTTACCGATAGGTAATTGCATGTATGGGCTATAAAATACCGGGACATCACCCAAGCGAAAACGTGCATGCCAAATTTCAGCCACTTCTTCTTCACGGTCAATAATCACTTCGGAGCCTGCAACGCTCCAGCTATTATTGCCCGGTAAACAGGTGGTGAATGTACCGTCTTCCATAATGGAATAGCGGTTTTCACCACGCATTTTCATTTTTTTCGCTTCACCGCGACCCTGACGACCCACCATCATATAGTTGCCGTCATTCACGTCAGTATTTTTATTATTCAGGTTAGACCAAGCACTAGGGCCTTTGAGAATAATTTGTGGGTCATCATAGTGAACGTTACCTGTTGCAGTAACTTCACGGATTGGATCAGCACTATCAGGGTTAACCTGCGTCAATTTAACGCTATCGGCAGTCAGCGTTTGGTTACCTTGTTGGATATCCACATCGCCGCTGTATTCAATAAAGTTAGGGTATTCGCCCTGAACATCTTCAGCGGTGATACGGATCGGTAAATCTTTGGGATCGCCCTCAACTAGTGGTTTGTCATAAACCGGGACGCCCAGCATACATTGTGCTGCTAGGTCAGCATGCGCTTGCTGACTATAAATTGCCATCCATACCATGGATGCAAGTAGTGTTGGATAACTTTTTTTCATCATTAAATATGCGGTTCCGTCGTAATTGGCATAGCCGACAAACGCTCAAAGACTAACTTAGCCAACTACATTGCGCCAGTATAATGTATAAAACTTTACGCGCTTGTAGTTATGCACCGAGCAGAATGGATAGTATGATAATGCAAAATTGGATTCTGAGCATTGAAGAATTGAGGGATATATGCACTATTGGGGCAAAATTATTGGTGTCGTACTGGCAATAGCCTCTGGTTTTGGCATTTGGGGCACGCTAATTGGTTTAATTTTAGGGCATGGTTTTGATAAGGCCTTGGCACAACGTAAGTTTGCTAGTGCAATGAATAAACGTGATCGTCAGGTTATTTTTTTCGCCAGTACCTTCCAAATATTGGGTCATCTAACTAAGTCAAAAGGCCGTGTAACCGAGACAGACATTCAGTTAGCATCAAATTTGATGGATAGAATGCAAATACATGGGGAAACACGAAAAGCGGCGCAACAAGCGTTTAGGGAAGGTAAATCACCGGACTTTCCACTACGTGATGTACTGAAGCAATTACGTATGGCTTGCTATGGTCGTTTCGACTTAATTCAGATGTTTCTGGAAATTCAGTTACAGGCGGCATTTGCCGATGGCAGCTTGCACCCAAACGAAAGAAAGGTTCTGTTTATTATTGCAGAAGAGTTAGGGATCTCTAAAACACAATTTGAACAGTTTTTAAATATGATCCAAGGTGGCCGACAGTTTGGTCACGGCTATTCTCATCAGCAATCAGGCGGATACTATCAATCATCGAATGGCCCAACTCTTGAAGATGCTTGCAAGGTACTTGGTGTTTCTATTAATGATGAACCAACGAAAATTAAACGGGCGTATCGTAAATTAATGAGTGAACATCACCCTGATAAGTTGATAGCGAAAGGGTTGCCCCCCGAGATGATGGAACTTGCGAAACAGAAGGCTCAGTCAATACAAGCGGCTTATGATTTAATCAAAAAAGAGCGCGGCTTCAAATAAATTTTCTCGCCATATCGCACTCTGCGATGTGGTTTTTATTTAGCCAATAGGCCGTAGCATTGTTGCTATTACGGCCTAATAGTTGATGAATAAATTTAAAAATCGGGTTGGCAGCTAAAATGCATCGGTGTGCCATAGGCAGGGTGCGTGATGTAAAGCTCTTGGGCGTGAAGCTGTAAGCGAGGGGCAAGTGCACGCGCTTGCTCATGGGCATAAAACCTATCTCCAAGAATTGGATGGCCTAGCGCTAACATATGTACGCGGAGTTGATGAGAGCGGCCTGTAATAGGGGATAGCTTTACACGGGTTGCTTGCTCTTCATATTCCAAGACCTGATACTCTGTTTGTGCGGCTTTTCCTGTTTCAAAGCAGACTTTTTGCTTTGGTCGATTTGGCCAGTCGCAAATAAGCGGCAAATCCACTAAACCTTCCTGCTTCTCTAAATGGCCCCAAACTCGGGCAATATAGTGTTTTTTAGGCTCTCGCTCACGGAATTGGCGCTTTAATTCCCGTTCAGCGGCTTTATTTAGTGCGACAACCATGACGCCACTGGTTGCCATGTCTAAGCGATGGACAGACTCAGCGTGTGGATGGTCGCGCTGTATGCGACTCATAATACTATCATGGTGTTCAGGGGCTTTACCGGGAACAGACAGTAACCCACTTGGCTTATTCACCGTAATGATATGTTCATCTTGATACAGAACATATAGCCAAGGATCAGTAGGGGGATGGTAAGGCTCCATCATAGACAATAAGGCTCCAAGATCTCACTAAATCAATGATCAGCATCGCGCGTGGATAAACGCCAAAAGCCAATTCATTGCGTTATCAGCAAGGTTATTTCTCCCTTAGTGAGAGAAATAACCAAGCGGTGTTAGTTTAATTAAAAACGTGTGACTACTGGTGAGTGACAACCACTAAACGAATAGCATCAAGACGCCATGTTGCTTGCCCAATATTGGTGAGCAGTTGCTGACGCTCTTCCTCGATCACATCCAACTCTTCATCACGGATATTTGGGTTAACCGCTTTCAGTGCTTCAAGACGAGCTAATTCTAGTGAAAGAGCTTTATCCGCGGCCTCTTTCGCATTCGCGATAAGCGTTTCGGCTTCTTTTTCCACCATCGCTTCGGACATTTTCAGGACCGAATGCACTTCATTTTGTACCGCATTAACCAATTTACTTGCCATATGGCGATTAATCGCATTGAGCTGACGGTTAAAACTTTCAAACTCAACTTGTGAAGAGAGGTTGTTCCCTTTTAAGTCAATCAACAAGCGGATCGGGGTTGCAGGCAAGAAACGGCTAATCTGCAAGTGCTTCGGCGCTTGTGCTTCTAGGACATACACCAATTCGGTAAGTAATGTTCCAACAGGAAGCGCTTTATTTTTAAGCAGAGAAACGGCACAGCTCCCTGTGTCACCAGACAAGACTAAATCTAAGCCATTGCGGATGATCGGGTGCTCCCAACTAATAAACTGGGTATCTTCACGAGATAACGCTTGCTCACGGTCAAAAGTGATTGTGCAACCATCTTGAGGTAGCCCTGGAAAATCAGGAACTAACATATGATCGGATGGGGTCAAAATCAGCAAGTTATCACTTTTATCTTCTTGGTTAATGCCAACAATATCAAACAAGTTAAGGGCAAAATTAACCAATTCAGTATCATTGTCTTCCGCACCGATCGTTTCGGCTAATTGAATACCTGATTCCCCCCCGTTGGAGTGCATTTCAAGTAGACGGTCGCGGCCTTGTTCTAACTGTGCTTTTAATGCTTCGTGCTCTTCACGGCAGGTTTTTAAGAACTCTTCAAAACCGTCGGTTACCGTTGGCTCAGCCATATATTGCAGCAGTTGTTGATAATATTTATCGTAAATGGAGCGTCCGGTAGGGCAAGTGTGCTCAAAAGCATCTAAACCTTCATGGTACCAACGCAATAACACGGCTTGTGCAGTATTTTCTAAGTAAGGTACGCTTAAAACGATGTCGCGTGTTTGCCCAATACGATCTAATCGACCAATACGTTGCTCTAATAGGTCTGGGTTGAAGGGGAGGTCAAACATCACCAATTGGTTAGCAAACTGGAAGTTGCGTCCTTCAGAGCCAATTTCAGAGCAAAGTAGAACCTGTGCACCATCCTCTTCTGAAGCAAAGTAAGCTGCCGCACGGTCACGCTCAAGTAGTGACAAACCTTCATGGAATACCGCGGCGCGGATCCCTTCACGTTCACGCAATACTTGCTCTAATTGCAACGCTGTGGCGGCTTTTGCACAGATCACCAAAACTTTTTCGTTACGGTTAGCCATTAGGTAGCCCATGAGCCACTCAACGCGAGGGTCAAAGTTCCACCAAGTTGCATTTTCACCTTCGAACTCTTGGTAAATTTGCTCTGGATAGAGCATCTCTTTAGCGCGCGTTTCGAGATCTTTTTTCGACCCCATAATACCTGCAACCTTGATTGCTGTTTGGTATTGGGTAGGAAGCGGCATTTTCAGCGAATGCAATTCACGACGAGGGAAGCCTTTAACACCATTACGGGTATTTCTAAATAGAAGACGGCTAGTACCATGGCGATCCATTAACATGCTGATCAACTCTTGGCGAGCCGCGTTGCCATCTTCACTGTCAACGTTAGCGGCTTTCAATAACGGCTCAATATCTTGCTCTTTGATCAGATCATTGAGTAGATTTTGTTGGTCATTGGTGAGTTTCTCACCAGTTAATAGCAGTGCGACCGCATCCGCAACAGGGCGATAGTTGGCTTGCTCATCAATAAACTCTTGATAATCATGGAAACGATTGGGATCGAGCAGGCGAAGACGTGCAAAGTGACTTTCTTGGCCCAGTTGCTCCGGCGTTGCGGTTAGCAGCAGAACAGAAGGGATATTCTCTGCCAAGGTTTCAATCACTTGATATTCACGACTAGGAGCTGCTTCACTCCATTGTAAATGGTGAGCTTCGTCGACAATCATCATATCCCAACCCGCTTCAACGAGCTGGTCGAAGCGCTGTTTGTTGCGACGTACAAAGTCTAATGAGCACAGCACCAACTGTTCTGTTTCAAATGGATTATCGCTGTCATGTTGCGCTTCACTATAACGACCATCATCAAACAGTGAAAAACGGAGGTTGAAACGACGTAACATCTCAACGAGCCATTGATGCTGCAAGCTTTCAGGCACAATGATTAACACACGTTCAACACGGCCTGCCATTAACTGTTGATGGATGATCATCCCAGCTTCAATGGTTTTACCCAGACCCACTTCATCGGCCAGTAATACGCGAGGGTGGTGGCGTTTACCTACCTCATTAGCGATATGTAGCTGATGTGGGATAAGGCTTGCGCGAATACCACGTAAACCTGTCGCTTGGTGCTTAACTTGCTCACTTTGAAATTTACGTGCGCGATAACGTAAAGCAAAGCGATCCATACGGTCAATTTGACCTGCAAATAGGCGATCTTGAGGTTTATTGAAGGTGAGTTTGCTGTCGAGAAAAACTTCTCTTAGGCTAACGCCTTGCTCTTCTGTATCAAGGCGAGTACCAATATAAGTGAGCAGGCCGTCATCTTCTGTGACGCTTTCGACCTTGAGTTGCCAGCCTTCATGGCTGGTAATGATATCACCTTCATTGAACATAACTCGGGTAATAGGTGCATCATTACGTGAATAGAGACGATTCTCACCACTGGCGGGAAAAAGTAAAGTCACCATACGGGCATCAATAGCCACAACGGCGCCTAATCCGAGTTCGCTTTCTGTATCGCTTATCCAGCGCTGACCAAGAGTAAATGGCATAGGTTTAACTCAGTTCCATAAATTTAATAGTTTATTTTTAGATTTTTTAAGACAAATTATATATTTGCCTTCACTCTGTGTTAGTAAACAAGGGCAATGTGAATATGAATTGTAGTCGCTGCCCAAAGGACAATTATTGTTAATTGTCTCGCAAACATAGTGTAGAAACGAAGTGCGAGATACCAAAGGGGCGTTATATTAATTCAAGCAAGGCTTATCGTCACCTGTTAAAAAAACAACAATACCAAAGCAATAGTGTTTCTCACTATTGTGCTATCAGGTATTTTCCCTTTTGATTCTAGCAATGAAGGTTTTCAACCAGAAGTTTGGTTGATGGTTTCCCATTTTAGCAAAAAATTGAGTAAAAATTAACCCCAATCTTAAAAGAGTAAAGTTATCTGGCCCGTTAAAATAGTATCAAAATCATCTTGTAAAAAAGGTAAAATGGCGTCGGCAATAGGCTTTATCTGCTTCAAAATATAGTGCTCATAGTCAGGCTTTGCCGTGATAATTTCTAAAGGCTCAGGCCCCGCGAGAGTGATGATATAGCTTATCCATCCCCCATTTTGATACTGTTGTGGGCGCTGTTGTTGTAAATTGTATTCATCGGCTTTGCGAGCGGCTCTTACATGAGGCGGCACATTACGTTGATAATCAGATAATTTGCGGCGTAGACGCTTACGGTAAACAAGGCGTTCATCGTATTCGCCATTACGAATCGCTTGCACATAGTCACGGATAAATTCGCGGTAGGGTTGCCGATGAAAAATACGTGTATACAGTTCTTTTTGAAACAATTGTGCTAGCGGGGTCCAATCGGAGCGGATTGTCTCTAATCCCCTAAACACCATTTTATCCCCACTAAGTCCAGCATAACGCTTTTTACTGCCTGACTCGGAACCTCTAATAGTCGGCATTAAAAAACGTCGATAGTGGGTTTCGTACTCTAACTCAAGTACCCCTTCTAGCTGCCATTCATCCCGCAAATGCTGTTTCCACCAATTATTCACGTAATCACGCAGTTCGAAGCCAATTTTTTGTGCTTGCTCCTGTGTATGGGCTTCTTTCAACCAGACAAAAGTGGAGTCAGTATCCCCATAAATTACTTGATAGCCTTTGGCTTCGATTAATTGCTTGGTTATTTTCATGATCTCATGACCCCGCATGGTAATGGATGCGGTAAGACGGGGATCAAAAAAACGACATCCTTCAGCACCAAGGACGCCAGCAAAGGCATTCATAATAATTTTAAGTGCCTGAGATAATGGCGCATTACCTTCTCGTTTGGCTTTATCACGGCCTTGCCATATATGGCTGACAATATCAGGCAAACAGTGTGTTTTACGTGAAAACCAAGCTTGACGAAAACCGCGAACGGAATGTTGCTGATCAGGGTGAGCTAACCCTTCAATCATACCGGCAGGATCAATCAAAAAAGTACGAATAATCGAAGGGTACAAACTTTTATAGTCGAGTACTAATACCGAGTCATATAAACCGGGCTGTGAATCCATCACAAAGCCCCCGGGATTATGTTGTAGCTTTTGCTCTGTCAGGTTTGGTGCCACAAACCCTAAGCGATGCAGGCGGGGAATGTATAAATGTGAAAATGCCGCCACGGAGCCACCCATACGATCTACCGCCAGCCCAGTGACAGTCGAGCGTTCTTGCAAGAAAGCCATTAAATCGGTTTTTTCAAAAATACGATGGACTAATAGGCAGTCTTGAATATTGTAGTGAGCCAACGCGGGCTTATCATGATGAAAGCGGCGATTGATCTCATCCATACGGTCATAAGGGCTGTCAATGGCTTTCCCTTCACCCAGTAAATCTTGCGCAACAAACTCAAGACTGAATGAGGGAAAGTTCCATGTCGCTGCTTTGAGCGCATCTATGCCATCAATAATTAAACGACCTTCTGCCGAAGCGAAAAATACACCTTGTTTGAAGCCATGTTCACGCCACTCCAGCTTTTTCCCTTGGCGACCAAGCTGGAGTGGGATGCCATAACGTTCGGCGTGCTTTTGGAGTACATTTAAATCGAATTGGATGAGATTCCAGCCAATAATGGCATCAGGGTCATACTGTTGTAGCCATTCATTCAGTTTATCAAGCAATTGTGGGCGGCTATTCACATAAACAAGCCGATGGGTATTGTTGAGTGCAGAACCTTGCTCTGGCCCTAACATAAAAACCACATTATCACCGCAGCCGGATAACCCAATTGAATATAATTCACCGTATTGGCTGGTTTCTATGTCTAACGATACAGCTTTAATCAGTGGACGATAGCTATCACAAGGTTTGAGTTGGTATTCACCTTGCTGATTTTGTGAAAACCATACAGGCGCAGTGATAAAACGCTCCATAAGATAGCGCTCGCAGGGGCGAATATCCGTTTCAAGCAATTCAATACCGAGTTCTTGGCAGCGTTTATCCAGATTTTGTAATTGGCGATATTGTTGACAATAAATAGCTGCAACTTTTTCACGACGAAAATCGGATAACTCAACGGGGCGATAGGATAAGTTTGCTTGTTCATCAAGCAGAGGTTTGATCGCCGGTAGTGATGAAAGGGGAACAAAAGCGATGGCTTGTTGCAGAGGAACCGTCACTTTACGAGGGCCATTATCAGTGATAAGCCAATAGCTAACCTCAACCCCATGGCGGGTGTCTTTCCAATGACGACTTAAAATAAAGCCTTTTTCAGCAGGAGACATAAATTGAGGCATAGAGAGGCTCGCATCAATAATTAACAAGCCTACTATACGACATGGGTGGGGTTTTATACAGTATTTTTTGTTATGCCTAATAATTCAGAGGCTGAATTACTACCCGATAACAGTGTTTTGGTACAGCCGTCATACGCCACAGCACCTTCATGAATCACTAGCGTTCTTGGGGCGATTTGTAGTGCATCTTCAATATTATGCGATACCATGACCAGTGTGATATCCCGTGATTGGCAGATCTCATCAAGGAGTAATAGCATCTCATTGCGTAAGGCGGGATCGAGAGCTGAAAAAGGTTCATCCAATAAGAGGATTGGCTGCTGGCGGATCAAACAGCGAGCCAGTGCAGCCCGCTGGCGTTGCCCCCCTGATAATTGGGCGGGTAACCTATCAAGAAACTCATCGAGGCTAACTTGCGTAGCAATTAATTCAACCTGTTGTATTTGTTCTCGGCTTAACCGCAGCCCCGGATGTAACCCTAATCCAATGTTTTGTCTGACCGTTAAATGAGCAAATAGGTTATTTTCCTGAAATAACATCGAAACTGGGCGTTTGGCAGGAGGCGTGAAGGTATGATCAGCCCCTGCTAGCTGAATTGAGCCGCTTTTGGCAAATTGAAAGCCACTAATAAGGCTAAGCAGTGTACTTTTGCCCGCACCGCTAGGCCCCATTACAGCAACGCGCTCGCCTACTTTGATGGAGAAATCAAATTGCATATTCAGGTTATCATATTGATAATCAATGTTATTTAACTTTATCATAATCTTTTCCTGATATACGTTCGAGTAGGCTAAATAAAGTAAAACATAATAAAAGGAGTAACATCGCTGTTACGGCACCGTCATTTGTTCGATAAGCCCCTATTTGCTGATAAAGGTAATAAGGGAGAGTACGAAAATCCTCATTACCGAATAACGCCACGACCCCAAAGTCACCAATAGAAATAACACAAGCAAAAGCGAGAGCTTGAGCGAGGGGCTTTTTTAACGCTTTTAATTCAATGATCCGTAATCGATTGAAGCCACCAATCGCTAGTGATTGGCAAAGAGGG
This sequence comes from Providencia sp. PROV267, assembly GCF_028477825.1. NCBI lineage: Bacteria > Pseudomonadati > Pseudomonadota > Gammaproteobacteria > Enterobacterales > Morganellaceae > Providencia > Providencia sp. PROV267. The sequence continues at coordinate 23,279 of NZ_JAMPLX010000026.1, forward strand.
TTGTAGCGTTCAGCCAGATCCCGCATTGGGTTTTCTAAGACTTTTAATGCATAAGGGATGGCAAGTAGGGCATTAGTCAATATGATTAACGCATAGGGCGATTCAGGAATACCAATCGTTTCATTAAAGAGAATAAAAAAACCAGTCGCAAGTACGATGCCAGGCATGGCTAAAATCACAAGCCCACTTAATTCCATCGCTTGCCCTAATTTTATTGCATGGCGTAAGCGTAATTCGCGGCTACTCCATAACAGCATCATGGTGAGCAAGACACACAATAGGCCAGCACATAACGCGATAAATAGCGATGTGGAAGCGGCTTGCCAAAGCGCGGATTGGTTAAGAACATCCAACAAACGGCCATTAACCCCATCAGCAATAATTGCGAGCAGGGGCGGAAGCAGCAGCAAAATAGCGGCGGTGATCACAAGGGCATCTCGTACTCGGCGAAAAATATTGTCTGCGGGATCATACCAATGATTGTGTTGGCTATGACCAATAGAAAACAAACTGTTTATTTTCTGACTGAGAAACATTAATCCAACACAGAAAAATAACTGGATGAGCGCCAAAATTGCAGCACGCCCCGGATCAAAGTCGTAATTAAGAGCTTGATAAATAGCCAGTTCAATCGTCGTTGCTGCGGGGCCACCACCAAGAGCAAGAACCGTTGCAAAGCTGGCAAAACAGAGCATGAAAATTAACGCTGCGGTAGGTAGCATCTGTCTACGCAAATATGGCCACTCTAAAATACGAAATTGTTGCCACTCATTAAGCCCGAGTTGTGCTGCAATTTGCCGCTGCTCTATTGATATACTTTCGAGCGATTGCAGCAACATACGAGTAGCAAGTGGCATATTAAAGAAAATGTGGGCAAGTAAGATCCCCTTTAGGCCATAAGGGGTGAATTGGTATTCGATACCGACCAACTGAAAGAGTGATGAGAGCCAGCCTGTTTTTCCATAAACAGATAAAATACCAAAAACAGCGACAAGGACGGGTAAAACAAGCGTCATTGCACAGAGGCGTAAAAATAGCGTTCTACCGGGGAAGCGGCGTCGATAGAGCGCTCTGGCAAGGAGAATGGCAGGCAGTACAGAGAACAGCGCTGATAAAAAGGCTTGCCAAAAAGTAAAGCCGATCACATGCCATAAGTAGCGGTCGCTAAAAATCTCACTCCATGAAGTTTCAGGCGAAAAAAGCCACAGTGCACCAAAAGCCAATAGTGCAACAGACACTAATAAACCAGAGGCCAAAGCCCCCGGTATAAGTGATAAATTAATTAACGACTGACGGCGGATTGCCATAAACGGACCCATGACTGACGTTCTTTGGCAACTTCTTGTGCACTAAATTGCAGTGATTTTTTAGGCACAGGAAGGACGTTATAAACTTCAGGGAGTGGTGTATCAATGACAGGATACATCCAATTAGTCGTAGGGAGTGTATTTTGGAATTCAGGCGTTAACATAAATTGTAAAAACTGCTTTGCCAGCTCAGGTTGCGAGCTATTTTTCAATCTTGCTGCAACTTCCACTTGCATATAGTGCCCTTCTTCAAATAAGGCAGCCGCATAATTATCTTTATTATCATTGAGTATTTGATAACCCGGCGATGAAGTGTAGCTAAGTACAAAGTCACCTTCGCCCTTGAGGAATAAGCCATAGGACTCACTCCAACCTTTTGTCACTGTTAGGGTTTTATTCGCTATTTTTTGCCACGCATCGGCAGATTTATCGCCATAGAGTTTTTCAATCCACAGCATTAAGCCTAAGCCGGGTGTGCTGGTTCGAGGGTCTTGGTAAATAATTTTCCATGGCTGCTCACTATTGAGTAGCTCATTCATGCTTTTGGGTGGGTTTTTGATTTTATCTGTGTCATAGATAAACGCAAAATAGCCATAGTCATATGGGATAAAAGTTGAATTATTCCACTCAATAGGTAATTTCATTGCGTCAGTATTGATCTCTGCTGGCGCAAATAACCCTGTGTTCTCGGCAGAATCTATCAAGTTATTATCTAGCCCTAACACGATGTCCACTTTACTTTTTTTCCCTTCCATACGTAAACGATTGAGAAGAGCGACACCATCTCCTAACGAAACGAGCTTAAGTTCACAATGACATTGTTTTTCGAAATTTTTTTTAATTTGTGGCCCAGGTCCCCATTCGGCAGCAAATGAGTCATAGGTGTAAACGGTTAAAGTCGGCTTTTCTGCCCATGCTATATGGGTAATACCGAGAGCAGTAAGTGCAAAGAGTGACTGAAGGAGCGATTTTTTAAACATGTTTTTTCCTGCGTTAGAGAGAAAGCACACAGGATTTGAGAGGGCACCATAACAAATTATGTTGATGGTAGCTCAAATCCCTACGCCGGCATTGCCCGGATCAGGTTCTACGGGTTAATTCTCAGCCTAAATAATGTTTGGCACCCCGTTGAGATAGACGCTATTGTAGTGTCTTTACTCATATCTGCAAACTCTATTGATATAGGTTTACCAGTTAGGGTATGTGTGAAACAATTAGTTATCTTTCAAATTTGGTTATTGAGGTAGTCTGGTGATCGATGATGATGGCTACCGCCCGAATGTAGGAATTGTAATTTGTAATCGGCAAGGGCAGGTTTTATGGGCCCGCCGCTATGGTCAACATTCATGGCAATTTCCTCAGGGAGGAATCAACCCAGGGGAATCGCCAGAACAGGCTATGTACCGTGAATTGTTCGAAGAGGTTGGCCTACAACGTAAAGATGTTAGGTTGTTAGCTTCAACTCGCAATTGGTTGCGTTACAAATTACCCAAGCGTTTGGTGCGTTGGGACACAAAACCTGTTTGTATCGGGCAGAAACAGCGTTGGTTTTTACTACAACTTCAATGCAATGAAGCAGATATAAACGTTCAGCGCAGTAAATCGCCAGAATTTGATGGCTGGCGATGGGTCAGTTATTGGTATCCTGTGAGGCAAGTGGTCTCTTTCAAACGGGAAGTGTATCGCCGTGTTATGAAAGAATTTGCACCTGTTGTCATGTCATTACAGGAACAAAAGCCAGTACAAAGACCTGCATTCACTCATCGTAGGCGTGGAGCGAGATAATATCATGTTGACGCGTCTACGTGAGATTGTTGAAAAAGTTGCCATGGCGACAAGTTTAACCGGAGCGTTAGAAGTTTTGGTCAATGAAACTTGTCATGCCATGCAGACTGACGTTTGTTCAATTTATTTGGCAGACCACTCACGTCAATGCTATTACCTAATGGCAACCCGCGGGTTAAAAAAGCCTAGCGGTGTTGCTATTCGCCTTGGTTTTGATGAGGGAGTCGTTGGTGCGGTTGGACGCCAGTCTGAGATGTTGAATCTTGCCGATATCCGTGAACATCCCGAATTTAAATACCTTCCCCAATTAAAAGAAGAGCGATTGAAAGCCTTTTTAGGTGTCCCTATCGTATATCGTCGTCAATTACTTGGGGTGTTAGTCGTTCAACAACGTGAGCGACGTTTCTTTAGCGAAACCGAAGAATCTTTTATGGTGACGCTATCCATGCAATTAGCCGTAATATTGTCGCAAGCGCAAACCAAAGGGGTGTTTGGTCAATATAGGCAAAGCCGTATTAAAGCCATTTCAGTTTCTCAGGGAATTGTCATGGCATATGGCTGGCAAGATAGCTCACAACCGTCATTCGACAGTATTTGTGAGGCGTGTGCCTTAGACCAAAATGCGGAAAAACAGCGTTTAATAACTGCGATAGAAAATGCCGCCTCAGAATGCCGCCGTATCAGCAAACGTTTTATTGCAAACTCCCAAAAAGAGAGTGCTGCGATTTTCGACCTCTACAATCATCTACTCCATGACCCTCAACTAAAAAAACGCTTATTTTCCGCAATCGAACAAGGCTCAATGGCGGAGTGGGCGGTTAAAATCGTTATTGAGGACTATGTTGAGCAGTTTTCACGCTTACGTGATCTCTACCTTCGCGAAAGAGGAGCCGATCTACGCGCGTTAGGACAGCGTTTGCTATTCCATCTGGATGACAGCTTGACTTCAATGGATCAGTGGCCTGAACGTTTCATTTTAGTGGCGGACGAATTGAGCGCGAGTTTGTTAGCTGAAATGCCATTAGAGCAACTTGCAGGCGTTATCGTGCGAGATGGCGCGACACACTCTCATTCGGCTATTTTGATACGGGCAATGGGGATCCCCGCGATAATGGGGGCGGATATTGACCCTTCATTGCTTCACAACCGCTTTTTGATCCTTGATGGTTATCGTGGTGAAATTTTCATAGAGCCTGAAAATATTGTTGCTCAGGAATATAAACAAATTATTGCAGAGGAAGATGTACTGAGTCGGCTCGCTGAAGGTGCACTTGAGCAGGAATCAGAGTTAAAAAATGGCGAGCGCGTACATATCCATCTGAATGCAGGTTTAAGCCCCCGTTATGAACAGCAGATCAATGTCGCTGTTGATGGTGTTGGGTTATACCGCACAGAACTCCCTTTTATGCTCCATAATGGCTTCCCGTCAGAGGATGAGCAGAAGCAGTTATACCAAGAGATTTTGCAGTTATTTGCCGATAAGCCTGTGGTATTGAGGACATTAGACATTGGTGCAGATAAGCAATTACCTTATATGCCAATCAATGAAGAAAACCCATGCTTAGGTTGGCGAGGCATTCGCGTGATGCTAGATCAGCCAGAAATTTTCTTAATCCAGCTTAGAGCTATGCTACATGCAAATGTTGCAACACAAAACTTGCGCATATTACTGCCGATGATCACGAGTATCAATGAGGTGGATGAAGCGATCACATTGATTAAGCGGGCAAAAGAAGAAGTAAGTTTAGCAACGGGGCAAACCGTTCCTATGCCGGAAATTGGGGTAATGCTTGAAGTTCCGTCTTTACTGTTTCTTTTTCCTGAGTTAAAAAAACGGATAGATTTTATCTCAATTGGAACGAATGATCTGACGCAATATTTACTTGCAGTTGACCGCAACAATACGCATGTTGCCACCATTTATGACAACCTCCATCCTTCAATGATCCGTTTTTTAGCAAAAGTTCATGAAGAGTGTCAACGGGTTGGGATATCAGTCAGTGTTTGCGGTGAAATGGCGGGGCAACCCCTTGGGGTGATGGCGTTAATTGCATTAGGCTATCGTTCCTTAAGTATGAGTGGAAGAAGCGTACCAAGAGTGAAGTATCTTATTCGAGGGCTACAGCCTGAAAAAGTTGAGCAGCTAGTGCCTGAGCTTTTAACTGCGGAAACAAGCGACAGTATTAGGCAAATAATAAGTCTATTTATGGAGAAAAATGGGCTTGGTGGCTTTGCTCGAGGCGGGATCTAATCTGCCTTATTCACCTGCGTATGAGCTATGCTATGATGCGCTATGATTTTAGATTAACAAATAAAGTGGGGAACGATGAGTAACAGCTACTTAGCATTTCCGGAAATTGATCCCGTAATGTTCTCAATTGGGCCAGTATCACTACACTGGTATGGTTTTATGTATCTTGTAGGGTTTGTTTTCGCATTGTGGCTTGCTAGTCGCCGTGCAAGCAAACCTAATAGCGGTTGGACAAAAAATGAGGTTGAGAACTTACTCTATATTGGCTTTGTAGGTGTCTTTGTCGGTGGAAGACTCGGCTATGTTTTCTTCTACAACCTTCCTGTATTTTTAGATGACCCCCTTTATTTATTTAAGGTTTGGGATGGCGGCATGTCGTTCCATGGCGGCTTAATTGGTGTTATTTGTGCAATGATGTGGTTTGCGCATCGTACACGCCGTCGTTTTTTGCAAGTTTCAGATTTTGTCGCTCCACTGATCCCATTTGGTCTTGGCATGGGGCGGATAGGTAACTTTATTAATGGTGAGTTGTGGGGGCGTGTAACACTTGATACCCCATGGGCATTTTTATTCCCTAATTCCCGTAGTGAAGATATTCAACTTGCGGCACAAGACCCTTCATTAATCCCTATTCTAGAGCAGTATGGCGTGCTTCCTCGCCACCCATCTCAACTTTATGAGATGTTTTTAGAAGGCGTTGTGTTATTCCTTATCCTTAACTTATTTGTCCGTAAACCTCGCCCAATGGGCAGTGTTTCAGGTTTATTCTTAATTGGTTATGGTGCATTCCGCATTATCGTTGAGTTCTTTAGGCAGCCTGATGCTCAGCTAGGCTTATTCAGTGGGATCAGTATGGGCCAAATTTTATCAATACCGATGATTATTATTGGTGTGTTGATGATCATTTGGGCATATAAGTATGGTAAAAATGTTCCCGCACATAAGCCTGATAATAAAGAGCAGCAGCCAAGTAAATAAATCAATATAGGGTTGTCATACTCCAAGTAGTTAGGTTGTCGGCTAAGTTTCCTCACATTAGCCACAACCTGAGTGGTTGATTTATTTGCCGCCAAGCGGTACTTCGCGTTAGTTAAAATCTATTAATATTATAAGGTTACAGTTATCGGCAATTTTGTAGCCTATTGAGTAAGAGAGTGATTATGAAGCAGTATCTTGAGTTATGTCAGCGCATCATTGATGAAGGCCAGTGGGTTGAAAATAAACGTACGGGGGTACGTTGTTTAACTGTGATTAATGCTGATCTGGAATATGATGTTGCGAATAACCAGTTTCCATTAATCACGACCCGAAAAAGCTTTTATAAGGCAGCTATTGCCGAGCTATTAGGCTACCTACGTGGCTATGATAGCGCTGCTCAGTTTCGTGAAATTGGCTGTAATACATGGAATGCTAATGCCAATGAAAACCAAGCATGGCTAAATAATCCCCATCGAAAAGGTGAAGATGATATGGGGCGTGTATACGGTGTCCAAGGTCGCTCTTGGCAACGTCCTGATGGTTCACACCTTGATCAGCTTAAAAAGGTAGTTAATAACCTAAAAAATGGTATTGATGACCGCGCTGAAATCATTACTTTTTATAACCCCGGTGAATTTGAAATGGGGTGTCTGCGTCCTTGCATGCACACCCATACATTTTCATTATTAGGTGATACCCTCCATTTGACCTCTTATCAACGTAGTTGTGATGTACCACTAGGTTTAAACTTTAACCAAGTGCAGTGCTTTGTATTATTGGCATTAATGGCACGAATTACGGGTCATAAAGCAGGTAAGGCGTACCATAAAATTGTGAATGCGCATATTTATGAAAACCAATTGCCATTGATGCGTGATGTACAGTTGAAGCGTGAACCTTTCCCTTTGCCTTCATTATCGATAAACCCTCAAATTAAAACGTTGGAAGATATTGAAACTTGGGTTAGCACTGATGACTTCACCCTAGAGGGGTATCAGTGCCACGAAGCTATCAAGTATCCATTTACGGTATAACGCAACCTAGAGATACGTTGATAAACCAAGGCGTATGGTCATTTTGAACCGCGCCTTGGTTTTTTTTTACCTTTTCCAAATTCAGTTTGTTACCTCTTTTTTTCGCCCTCATCATTTTTTGCGAAGCGCTTCCTAAAATAACGAAACAGCTATTATGAATTTCATAATAGTTTGCGAAAGGCTATGTAGAGTGAACTAATCACGCTGTTTTTATTTGCCATCGTCGACAATATTAAGTGCACATTTTGCGAAGATAATGGCGGCGATATATGGAAATTCGAATAGTGAAAGGAGAGAAAGGCTTCACGCTCATTGAGCTTTTAGTGGTGTTATTTATTTGTTCTTTAGCTTTGTTGCCCGCGTTATATAACTGGCAGCAACAACAGCAAAAGTTACGCTTAATTGATGCTGCACGGCAGGTTACCGTATTTATTTACCGTCATTTGATGGAGAGTGTTTATTTAAATCGACATCGCATTTTATCGATAGCACTCTCTCAAGGAGAATGGACGTTAAGCATCAAAGAGGCCGGAGCTAGAAAATCCATTGCAGCATTAGCATCGACCCAATTTGAAGGCATTGAAATTAAAACGGCTTCTCGTTTATCTGTTGATTTTTATGGGAAGCAAGGGACTAGCCACTCTTTTCGTCTTGAATTGAAAAATGATTTTGGGCAGATCACGGTATTCATGTCAGCGATGGGGCGGATCAGGGTGTGTAGCAATGATAAACTGACTGGAATTCCGCGTTGTTGAGTTTCTCTTATGAAAATCAATGAACAACACGGTTTTTCCTTAGTTGAAACATTGATAGCAATGGCTATCAGTAGCTTAGTTTGTCTTGCTGCCATTGCTGTTCTCCCGAATTTGTTTAAACAGACTCACCAATCTTATATTCAGTATCAGGTAGATAGGGAGGTTAGGCAGGTGCTTATTAATATGGAAAAGGATTTTAGGCGTATTGGCTATTGTAGTAGTTTCTCTTGCCAAGGAGAGCCTATCAAGATCGGTGCTAAATTTTTAGGTCGTCACCCTAATTCCTGCATTATTTTCGCTTACGACCAAAATTTATCAGGTACATGGAGACCTGTCAGAGGCAGAAATAAGGAGTCTGATTTTTTTGGTTACCGGCTCAATGATAGAAAATTAGAGTCAAACCGTAATGTGATGGATTGTGATGGCAATCGGTGGTTATCCTTGTTTGACCCCTTAATGATTAAAGTGAATTCAATGAGATTTACTTGGGATCAATCACAATCAATACTTGAAATGAGCCTTGATATTGAAAGCCCTCATTTGCCTCACAAAGTGCTGCATTATCGTACCGCTGTTTTGCTGAGAAACTTACGATGAGGCGAGTTGGGGAGCAAAGAGGAAACATTGCGTTAGTCATGGTCATTGTGTTGATGACTATGGGGTTATTATTATTAAAAACCTTACATTTTTATCAAGATAATGCCCGTGATGAGTTTTTTCGTGAAAAAAACTATATCGAAGCTTTTAACCAAGCAGAATCAGCGCTAGCGTGGGGGTTAAAGCAATCTTGGCGGTTAACGACGTACAGAGGGGCAAATTGGCAATGCCAACGACCACCAACTCAAACGTGGGTGAGCTGTATTAAACATTATAAGAGTGGGCAGTTTGTTTTATCGGGCAAAGGTCTATATAAAGGGCGTCACTATGTGACGGTTTATCGTTGGGTCGCGCCTATCTCTAAAACCCAAAAAGTCAGGCCACGTATAAAAGGTTGGTTGGATTATTGCCCTGTTAATCAAAAAGGATTTTGTTCATGAGGTCGCCCACCAGTCAACAGGAAGGTTTCGCATTAATAGAATCAATGATCGCCCTCGTTGTTTTTGCTATTTTGTTAATTGCTCTGTTAAACTACAGCCAATATATTACCTTGAATTTCAATTGGATATTTCATAATTCAATAGCATTAAGAGAGTTACAGAGCAATTTGGAACGCACAACGGTGGGTGTGGTGCCCATCCCTGAAAATTCAGGGGGTATGTACCCCGATTGGCAGCTAAGCTCACAGACATTCACCGTATTAGATGGTTGTCGTGATATCAAAGTAACCCTATCAACGACTAGGCAAGCACTTTCTCTAAACCGCTGGTTTTGTAGAACAGGAGATAACAATGTTTCAGGTTTATCATTCTAATCAGTTAGAGCTGTTAAAGGAACTGATAGCTCACTTAATGGAGAATGAGCCTCTTTCTCACCCGTTCGAACAAGAGATAATCTTGGTACAAAGCCCCGGTATGTCTCAATGGTTACAGATAGAATTAGCAAAACGCTTCGGAATAGCAGCGAATATTTATTATCCATTACCGGCAACCTTTATTTGGGATATGTTTCGACGGGTATTACCGGATATACCAAAAGAGAGCGCTTACACTAAGCAGGCGATGACATGGAAGTTGATGAAAATCTTACCTGAAGTGATCGATGAAGATGAATTTGAGCCACTACGCCATTACCTTCATAATGACTTAGATAAACGTAAGCTACATCAACTTGCTGGGCGTGTCGCGGATCTATTTGACCAATATTTAGTATATCGGCCTCAGTGGATTGAAAAATGGCAACAAAATGAGCTTATTAATGGTTTAGGAACCAATCAGCTATGGCAGAAACGGTTATGGCTACGGTTAGTTGCTTATACTGACTCACTTGGGCAATCCCCATGGCACCGAGCGAATCTTTATCAGAGCTTTATCGATAAATTGTCCACCACTCAGGGCGTACGAGATGCTCTACCAAAACGCATTTTTATTTGCGGTATCTCTTCATTACCACCTGTTTACCTGCAAGCATTGAATGCCATTGCAGAACACACAGATATCCATTTAATGTTTACTAACCCTTGCCGCTACTATTGGGGGGATATCCATAGCCACGCTTTTCTCGCAAAACTTCAAAAAAGAAAACTGCATCATTATATTGATAAGCATGAAATATCACGTTTTAAAATAGATGAGCATGCTCAAGGGTTATTTAATGCAGAGGGAGAGCAAGAGTTAGCGAACCCACTGCTGGCATCATGGGGAAAATTGGGGAGAGATAACCTCTATTTTATTTCACAAATCGATGGTGCAAATGAAATTTCAGCATTTGTGGATACCGATCGTAGTTGTTTACTAGAGCATTTGCAGCAAGACATTTTAGATCTCGAAAACCATGCTCAGCTAGGAACCACATTAACGGATTACAATACAAGTCAAAATAAGCGGGTATTAACCTTATCTGATCAATCCGTCACATTTCATTCTTGCCACAGTGCTCAAAGGGAAGTGGAAGTTTTACAAGACAAATTATTGGCGCTGTTTGAACAAGACCCCTCATTGACCCCGAGGGATATCATTGTGATGGTTTCGGATATTGATAGTTATACTCCATTTATCCAAGCCGTCTTTGGTAATACCGCGTCTAAGCGATATATCCCGTTTTCTATTTCAGATAGAAAAGCCTTACAAGCACACCCAATCTTACAGGCATTTATACTGTTACTCGACCTGCCTCAAAGCCGTTTTTCAACGGAGCAAGTACTCACATTACTTGAGGTCTCTGCTTTTGCTGCACGCTTTGATATTGATGAAAGGGAATTAGGCTTGTTACGCAGGTGGGTTAATGAATCAGGTATCCGCTGGGGATTGGATGATGATAACGTTCGCGCTTTATCGCTTCCAGTGATAGGGCAAAATACCTGGGAGTTTGGTTTAAGTCGCATGCTGTTAGGTTATGCGATGGACAGTCGATATGGCCCTTGGCATGATGTTTTACCGTATGATGAGAGTAGTGGTTTAGCTGCTCAATTAGCAGGTAAACTCGCTTTATTAGTGAATACACTAAAAGAATGGCGAACCTTACTAGACATTGAAAGAACTCTTGATGAGTGGAAAGAGGTTTGCCAGCAGCTAATTGACAGCTTCTTTCACGTTGACGGAGATGCTGAGTTAGTACTTACTCTTGTTACAGAGCAGTGGCATAAAATTATCCAAAATGCGCAGGGCTCTGGCTATGATGAACAGGTGCCTTTACGCTTAATTCGGGATGAATTGGCAGTCTGTTTCGATGAAGAGAAGATCAGCCAACGCTTTTTAGCGGGAGCTATCAATTTTTGTACACTAATGCCTATGCGTTCAGTGCCCTTTAAGGTGGTCTGCTTGCTAGGCATGAATGATGGTATCTATCCTCGAACAATTCCGCCATTAGGGTTCGATTTAATGGCAGAAAAACCAGCTAGAGGGGATAGGAAGCGTAGGGATGATGACCGTTATCTGTTTTTGGAAGCATTGAATTCAGCTGCACAACAGCTCTATATCAGTTATATCGGCTTATCTATCCAGGATAATCAGGTGTGTAACCCATCGGTATTGGTTACCGAGTTGTTAGATTATATTTGCCAGAGTTTCTGTCTGGAAGGCGATGAAGCCCTTAATATTGATGACAGCGCGATAAAATTAAAAGAGCATTTGGTGTTCCAACACAATAGAGTGCCATTTGCGAAAGAAAACTTTATAGCTAATTCACCCTATCAAAGCTTTGCGAGTGAGTGGTTACCAGCGGCCAAAACAACTTTTCAAGGGAACAAATCATTTATCTCTACCTTGGATGAACGAGAGCCAGTGACCGATATTTCGATTGAACAACTGTTACGCTTCTATCGGCACCCAATTAGGGCTTTTTTCCAGCAGCGCTTAAAAATTCATTTTACGATTGAAGAAACAGAGCTACCAGAAGATGAACCTTTTATTCTGGATAGGTTACAGCGCTATAAAGTGAATGAGCGACTTTTAGCCTTACTCATTAAAGATGAGAATCCGGCACCTTTATATCAGGCATTAAGGGCGGCGGGGCAGCTACCTGCAAAACAATTTGGTCAGCTTTTTTGGGAGCAGCAAGTTAAGGATATTGCGCCACTTGCAGAGAAGATTAAAGAGCAGAATGCACAACTATTTGATCACGTTATTGATATTCAAATTAATGGCATCAAAATTAATGGGGTATTAAAGAATATTCATGAAAAAGGGGTGTTGCGCTATCGGCCTGCCTATTTAACCGCAAATGATGGCGTTCAGCTGTGGGTTGAACACTTATTATTTAATTTTGCTATCGCTGAAGGTGAGAGTATCGCGTTTGGTAGAGAGAATAGCATTTGGCACTTTTCTAGTGTAAAACAAGACGATGCGAAAAAATACTTAGAGCAATTAATCACAGGTTACTGTGATGGGCTAAATTCACCACTATTATTGTTAAATCAAAGCGGTTGGAACTGGTTGTCCGCTTGCTTTGATAAAAAGAGCAAACAGTATGACTTTGTTTCTGAGGAGATTCAGCAAAAAGCACTGTCCGCATTAATGCAAAGTCTTCAAGGTTCTTCAATGAAAAGAGGTGAAATGGAAGACGATTATGTTTTACGAGTTTGTAGAAACATCGATCAGAACTTAATTCAGGCGCTGTTGGAAAATACTCAGCGTTACCTTCTGCCAATGGCAGAACATTTAAAATAAAAAGGGGAGCATTAAAGGATGCTACGTTTATCCAAAAGTATCGCTCAATTTTTCTTGTTGTTGGCCTTAGTGGCTTGGGGGGGAGCGGTAGCCGCACAACCCCTTTGGCAAGTTTTACCTGAGACTATCAATAAGAGTGAAAATGACCCAAGAATTTATCAAGCCATCAAGTTAAATAATGGCATGGTTGTTCTATTGGTGTCCGATCCTAAAGCGACAAAGTCATTAGCGGCGGTATCCATTCCTGTTGGAAGTCTAGAAAATCCAGATAGTCAATTGGGGTTAGCGCACTATTTAGAACACATGGTGTTGATGGGATCTAAAAAATATCCAGAACCAAGCAGTTTGTCTGAGTTTTTGCAAAAACACGGTGGTAGTCATAATGCAAGTACTGCCGCTCATCGTACTGCTTATTATTTGGAAGTTGAAAATAGTGCACTTCAACAAGCAACCGATCGATTGGCTGATGCATTGGCAGATCCATTGCTCGACCCAACTAATGCAGACAGAGAGCGTAATGCGGTCAATGCTGAACTGACGATGGCGCGCTCCCGTGATGGCATGCGGTTATGGCAGGTTCGTTCGGAAACGTTAAATCCTCAGCATCCGAACTCACGTTTTTCCGGTGGGAACTTAGAGACGCTACAAGATAAACCGAACAGTAAATTACAAGCAGAGCTGGTGGGTTTTTATAAGCAATACTACTCTGCAAATTTGATGAATGGTGTGCTTTATGGCGACCAGTCTATAGAGTCATTGGCAAAAATAGCAGCAGAAACCTTTGGACGCATCCCAGATCGTCAAGTCACTGCACCATCGACAGATGTGCCAGCCGTTACAGATAACGAAAAGGGGATCATCATTCACTATGTTCCCGCTCAGCCACAAAAAGCAATTCAGCTTGAGTTTAGTATAAAAAACAATATGGCTGACTTTCGTAGTAAAAGTGATGAGTATATTGGTTACCTAATTGGGAATCGCAGCCCAGGTACGCTTGCTGATTGGTTAATATCTCAAGGGCTTGCCGAAGGGATCAGTGCGTCATCAACACCAAATGCAGATCGCAATGATGGTGTTTTCTCAATTTATATTACGTTAACCGATAAAGGGTTAGCAGAGCGCGATCAGATTATTGCGGCTGTTTTCTCTTATATCGATTTACTGAAAAAAGACGGTATTAATAAAAATTATTTTGAAGAAATTGCCAATGTACTGAATCTCTCTTTTCGTTATGGCTCCATTGTCAGAGATGTGAATTACATTGAGTGGTTATCAGACCAAATGATCAATGTACCAGTGAAGCATGTACTGGACTCAGATTATATTGCTGACAAGTATGATCCTGCTGCCATTAAGGCTCGTCTATCTGAATTAACGGCAAAAGATGCGAGGATTTGGTTTATTAGCCCGGATGAGCCTCATAACAAAAAAGCTTACTTTGTGAATGCACCTTATCAGGTTGATAAAATTACAGAAAAGCAGTTAGCACAATGGGATAAATTGGAATCTAAAATGAAATTTAGATTGCCTGAATTAAACCCATACATTCCTGATAACTTGTCATTAATTAAGGTTGATAAGACATATAAGCACCCAGAGCTTATCTATCAAACAGATAACACTCGAGTGCTCTATATGCCTAGCCAATATTTCGCGGACGAACCGAAGGCAACAATTAATTTATCTCTTAGAACGAAAGAGGGGATGCAGGATGCTAAATCGCAAGTGACAGGCGCGTTACTGCAATATATCGCTTCTTTAAAAATGGATGAATTGCAATACCAAGCATCCGTTGCTGGGATGTCTGTTTCTGTTTCCCAAGGACTTGGCTTACAGTTTAATGCGAGTGGTTATACACAGCATTTACCTGAGTTGTTTTTATCAATGACCAAGCTTTATGTCAGCTTTGAACCTACCGAAAGGGAACTGGCTCAGGCGAAATCTTGGTATCAGGAGCAAATTAAAGTTGCTAATAATGCCAAAGCTTATGAATTAGCGATGCAACCACTGCGTCGTATCGACACCGTACCTTATTTTGAGCAAGAAGAACGGTTATCAGTGCTTGATAGCATTTCGCTAAAAGATATTACAGATTATCGTAGCAAAGTTGTGGATAGTGCAGCGCTACAGGCGATGGTTATTGGTAATTTAACCGATAAACAAAGCGTGAAAGTGATCCAAGATGCCCAAAAGTTACTTAAGAGCAAAGGAACAAATTGGTGGCGTGGTGATATCGTCGTTGTTGATAAACCATATTTAGCGGATTTCCATCACCAAGCTCAAAGTACAGATAACGCTTTGGCAGAGATATTTATCCCTGAAGGCTATAGCCGTATTGAAGGGACGGTATTGTCTGGCCTTCTGTCTAATATCATTCAGCCTTGGTTTTACGATCAACTAAGAACAAATGAGCAACTTGGGTATGCGGTTTTTGCTTTCAAAGTTGGGTTAGGTGACCAGTGGGGAATTGGTTTCTTATTGCAAAGTAACGCAAAAACACCGGACTACTTGAACTCTCGTTACCAAGAGTTTTATCAAGTTGCACTCGATAAGCTGAACAAACTGCCAGCCCAAGAGTTTGAACAGTATAAACAATCGATTATTACTGAAATGAAACAACCTCCACAAACTTTCTATGAAGAGGTTGGACGTTATTCTTCAGACTTTAACCGCAATATTTTTACGTTCGATACCCGAGAGAAAGTACTCGCGTTATTTGAGAAAGTGACTCAGCAGCAAGTGATTGAGTACTACCAAAAAGCGGTGATGAAACGTCAAGGGTTAGCGTTGGCATCTCAAGTTATTGGTCAAGATGTCAATGAAAAAACAGGATATGCACCACTAAAAGGCTGGGTGTTCTATCCGAATGCGTCAGAATTTCAAAAAATCTTGCCAGTTAAGGAAGATGCGAAGTGAGTAAAATGCAGATAAGTTCCCAATTGTTAGATGCTTTTTCGTTACCATTACAAGGCCAACGGTTAATTGAAGCCTCTGCGGGTACAGGCAAAACCTATACGATAGGGATACTCTATCTGCGTTTACTATTAGGGTTAGGGGGGGAGAATGCTTTCCCCCGACCTCTTACAGTTGAAGAAATTCTCGTAGTGACATTTACAGAAGCCGCAACTAATGAATTACGAGGGCGTATACGTGAGCGAATTCATAAAATGCGCCTTGCTTGTATCCGTGATGGGGTCGGTTTCGAAAAAGAGCCGGAATATTTAGAGCTACTCTCGCAAATTCCAACACCAGAGCAACGTGAGTTTGCCATAAATTGGTTACTTACCGCTGAGCGTCAAATGGATGAAGCTGCGATTTATACCATTCATGGCTTTTGTCAGAGAATGTTAGTTCACAATGCTTTTGAATCAGGCGTTTTATTTGAACAGACGATGATCCAAGATGAACTTCCGATTCAAAAGCAAGCTTGTGCTGATTTTTGGCGGCGTCATTTCTATCCACTCGATTATTCAATGGCAAAAGTTGTTTTGTCACAATGGAATAGTCCGGAAGCATTACTGGCGGATATTAAGCCTTTTTTACAAGGTGATATGCCATACATAGTTAATGAAACGCCAAATAAAGAAACCTTTGAAGAGCGTCACCAGCGTTTAATCGAACTCATTACTCAAGTGAAGTCTTTATGGCTAGCAGGGTGCTCTGAAATTGAAAAACGGATTGTTAGCTCGGATGTTGATAAACGTAGTTATAGCTCGCGCTTTTTACCGAGCTGGTTAGATAAAATGGCACGCTGGGCAGAGGAAGAAACACAAGATTACCAACTGCCAAAAGAAATTATTCGGTTTTCGCAAGCTGCCTTACATGATAAATCGAAAAGTGGCTCAGGCCCTGAGCACGAGGTATTCGCGCTCATTGATGAACTTCTTTCGCAATCCCTAACTATTAAAGATCTGATTATTCCCGTTGCCATAACAGAAGTTAGGCAAAACATTGCCCGAGAAAAACACAGTAGAGGCGAAATGGGGTTTGATGATTTGCTCACTCGCTTAGATAACGCATTAAAAAAGCAGGGCGGAGATTACTTAGCTAAAGCCATTAGCCAGCGTTTCCCTGTTGCGATGATTGATGAGTTTCAGGATACCGACCCTCAACAATATCGTATTTTTCAGCGGATTTATCATGAGGTTGAAAATAGTGCATTGTTATTTATTGGTGACCCTAAACAAGCTATTTATGCGTTTCGCGGCGCTGATATTTTTACTTACATTGCAGCGAAAAAGCAGGTTAGTGCTCACTATACACTAGAAACTAACCATCGCTCCTCCGAGCAAATGGTTGAAGCTGTTAACCGTATTTTTAGCCATTGCGAAAAACCTTTTATTTTTGAGCAGATCCCATTTAACCCTGTCAACTTTGCAGCCAAAAATGCGGGCAAGATATTAAAGCATCATGGTCAAGCAGTAAAAGCGCTAACATTTTGGCAAATTGATGCAGAAGCGGTTTCTATTGCTGATTATGAGCAAACAATGGCATCACAATGCGCCGCACAGATCAGTCAATGGTTACAAGGGGGAGCTGAGGGAACAAGCTTATTTCAGCATAGTGATGGAAAACAACATCCGGTTTCTGCGGCTGATATTACAGTCTTGGTGAGAAGCCGACGTGAAGCAACACTGATCCGTGATGCACTCAATCAGTTGGGTATCCCATCTGTCTTCCTATCGAATAGAGAAAGTGTTTTTGCGACCCAAGAAGCGCGTGACCTTTTATGGATTTTACAAGCGGTACTGTCGCCAGAAAAAGAGCGTATTTTACGTAGTGCACTAGCAACGGGAACTTTAGGGCTAAACGCCAAAGAGATTGATGCGCTAAATTACGATGAAAAGGCATGGGAAGCGCTGGTGGATGAGTTTTCTCAATACGCGCTAATTTGGCGTAAGCGCGGGGTTCTGCCGATGCTTCGGGTTCTGATGGCGGAGCGCCATATTGCAGAATCATTGCTTTCTGCCGTGGAAGGTGAACGTCGTTTAATGGATTTGATGCATATTGGTGAACTGCTTCAAGAGATGTCTCTTCAATTAGAAGGTGAGCACACATTAGTGCGTTGGTTAACACAGCAAATTGCTCATCCTGATCATCAATCGAACGCACAGCAAATGCGTTTAGAAAGTGATAAACACCTAGTTCAAATCAGTACCATCCACAAATCAAAAGGCCTTGAATACAAGATTGTTTGGCTGCCATTTGCGAGTAATTTTTTACCACAATCAAAGGCGCTGTACCATGACAGGGAGAATTACGGCACTCATTTAGACTTAGATGATAGTGAAGAGAACGTTGCGCTTGCGGATGAAGAGCGTTTGGCGGAAGACTTACGGCTACTCTATGTTGCCTTAACACGTGCAATCTATCATTGTAGTGTTGGTATTGCGCCAATAATTAAAGGTAACCGCAAGAAAAGTGGTGAAACCGACCTACACTTATCTGCTTTGGGGTATTTAATTCAAAAGGGAGAAGCAGGGGATTTTAGCTTACTCAATAAAGGATTAGCAGAGCTCGCCGGTACTGCGATTAGTGTGGAGCGCATTGAGTATACAGAATCTATCTCAATGTCTTTTGATCAAGATGATAATGAGTCATTGTCAGCTAGGGATATTACTCGCTTCTTTGACTACTATTGGAGAGTAACCAGTTATTCAGGGTTGAGCTATAGCAGTGGTCATAGTGGCAGTGGTAATGAGCAAGCGATAAGTGCTGAGCAGCTTGCGACCTCACTGGCACCTAAAATAGATGTGGAAGCTAGCTTAGATGCCACTTTACCAGAAATCGATGAATTTACGTTGACACCACATCTGTTTCCCCGCGGAACTGCACCGGGAACTTTTCTTCATGAACTTATGGAAGAAATGGACTTTTCACAAGAGATCCCCCTTGAATGGTTAGTTGAGAAATTGCAAGGAGCAGGGTTTGATACCAAATGGGCTGACATGTTACAGGCATGGTTGGCGGCTATTGTGGATGCGCCACTGGCAGATGATGGTTTATGCTTGTCTGCATTAGCGCCTCAAGATATGTTAGATGAACTACAGTTTTATCTTCCTATTGATAACTTGCTTCAAGCTGAAGATGTTGATCGCATTACTCATCGATATGATCCGCTATCTGCGGCTTGCCCTCCGCTTAATTTTGAAAAAGTACAAGGTATTTTAAAAGGGTTTATCGATTTAACGTTTTTATGGAAAGGGAAATTTTATCTCCTTGATTATAAATCAAATTACCTCGGTGATGATGCGGCTAGCTATACGCAATCTGCGATGGCTGAAGCGATGATTGACCACCGTTATGATCTTCAATATCAATTATATTCATTAGCGCTGCATCGTTACCTTAAACAGCGATTACCTAACTATCAGTATGATGTTCATTTTGGTGGCGTCTATTACCTCTTTCTTCGTGGCATTGATCGGGTAGAGTCAAAAAATGGTATTTTTTATTATCGGCCAGAAAAGGCATTTATCGACGAACTGGACCGACTATTTCGTAACGCACAAGAGGGAAGTGAGCCATGATGAAAGCGCTGTTTAATAAAGCGCTCGAAGCGCGATTATTCACTCCCCTTGATATCCAGTTTGCTTATAACATTACACAAGAGCAAAACCCAACATTATTACTGCTTACCGCATTATTGAGTGCTGAGACGATGGCAGGGCATGTCTGCTTGTCATTATCTGATTTCAGTCAGGAAAAACTGTTTGCAGGGCGCCATCCTGAACTTGCAGACGAATTTTGGCACGCAATAGGTACACCTGATCCAGAAACCATTTATCACCTAGTTAAAAATGCCCCTTTTGTCTGCCTAGCGGGGGAAAGTGAATTATCCCCCTTGGTGTTATCGGGGGAGTTTTTATATTTTCAGCGGCTATGGCAATATGAGCAAAGTGTTTCAGACTACTTTTCACACACCGGACTACCTCAATATGATGCTCAGCGCATTAAAGGAATATTAGACGCTCTTTTCCCGCAAAGTGATGAAATTGACTGGCAAAAAATAGCTGCCGCAGTGGCTGTCACTAGCCGAGTTTCCGTGATTTCAGGGGGGCCTGGCACGGGGAAAACAACCACAGTTGCTCGAATTTTAGCGGCATTGGTTAAATTGGCTGTAGAGAATAAACAACGTATTCAAATTGAATTAGCAGCGCCGACAGGTAAAGCTGCGGCACGTTTAACAGAGTCGTTGGGGGCAGCACTCGATGACTTGTCATTGACCGATGAAGAGCGACATATGTTGCCTAATCAGGCAAAAACACTGCATAGGCTATTAGGGGCACAACCTGAAAGCCAGCAATTCCGCTATCACCGTGATAATTTATTAACACTGGATATTTTGATTGTTGACGAGGCTTCCATGGTGGATTTACCCATGATGGGTAAATTAATCGAAGCCTTGCCAGTAAATGCCAAATTGATCTTTTTAGGGGATAAAGATCAATTAGCATCCGTCGAAGCGGGGGCTGTACTTGGAGATATTTGCCAATTTGCGGATCAAGGATATAGCCCTCAACGTGCCCAAGAATTGGCTCAACTGACAGGATACGCACTCGATCACTTTACATCAAATACAGGCCCTTTGATCAGAGATAGCCTCTGCCTACTGCGTAAAAGTTACCGTTTTTCGGCTTCTTCGGGTATCGGGCAGCTTGCTTTTGCGGTTAATGATGGAGATACCAAGCGTGCTGAAAAGTTATTAAACAGCACATTAAATGACGTGCATACTTATTTACAAGAAAGTGAGGATGATTATGCACAGATGTTGATAGCGGCATCTAATTTCTATCGAGATTATCTTCTATCAGTAAAAGCTAGACAGGATCCGGCTGAGATTTTATTTAAATTTAATCAATTTCGTTTGTTGACAGCTTTGAGAGATGGCCCCTATGGTGTAACAGGGATAAACGAAAAATTAGAAAAACTGCTTCATCGGCAGGGGCTTATTCATCGGCCATTAAACCAAATAAATAAACATTATGCAGGTAGGCCAATTATGATCAGCCGAAATGATAGTCCATTAGGGCTATTTAATGGCGATATAGGGATAATCCTGCCTGATGAAGAAGGGGCACTTAGAGCTTATTTTCAGTATCCCGATGGCTCAATTAAGGGGATCCAACCTAATCGGTTGCCTTTACATGAAACAGCATATGCAATGACTGTACATAAATCACAAGGTTCAGAGTTTGCTCATACCGCCTTAGTACTACCGAAGGTATATTCACCAGTCGTCACTCGAGAGCTTGTGTATACTGCAATAACTCGCGCCAAAAAAGAACTTTCTTTGTATTGCACGATTAAGATTTTACGCCGTGCCATTGAAACACCGACGAAACGACGTAGTGGCTTAGCAATACAGCTCATGAATGTAAAATAAACGTAGTAGCCTTGGCTACATAATTAGACTTAAATGCAAAAGGTAATAATATGGATACCCAGCCAACAACGACGGCAATAACAGTCACACTTAAAGCGAGAATTCAGCCAGAAAGACGTGCAGACTTAGAAGATGCCTTTATGCATGTTATGCAAAGTATGGAAAAAGATATTCATGTGACAGGTGGTGGCACGTTACTTTCAGACAATGGTGAAATTGATGAGTGTGATATTGAGTTATCTGTTGCAGAGGCGAATGATGAAAATATCAGCTTAATTATTCAATTGTTTTCATCCATGTTGGCGCCGAAAGGATCACGTTTAGTTATTCATGGTGAAGACATTGTGATTGAATTTGGTGATGAAGAAGGGTTAGCCCTTTATTTAAATGGTACTGATTTGCCCGACGAAGTTTATGAAAATAGCGATATTAACGATATTTTCGATAAATTAGATGAGGCTGTAGAAGATATTGGTGCGATCCATGGTGTGTGGGAAGGCCCTACAGAAACAGCATTCTATTTCTATGGCGCATCATTTGCCGAAATGTCATCACTGCTACAACCTTTAATCGATAGCATACCGCTATGCCAAAAATCAAGAGTGGTACAAATCGCCTAGGTTGATTGACTAACCTGACAGTAAGTAAATTGTCAGGTTAGTCGAGCTAAAGCCTATTTATCGGCTTTTGCATGTAAATCTAGCATCAAAATTTTAGAACGGCGTTGGTAGTTATATAGCGCCTGTTTTTTCAATGGCAACATCTCAATCTCTGCGGGAATAAAGCCCCTTTCTTGGAACCAATGAATACTACGTGTGGTTAAAACAAATAGCTTTGCTAACCCTAATTGCTTAGCCTGTAGGGAAACTCGATGTAAAAGTTCTTCTCCCCGCGAAGAGCTACGGTAGTCAGGATGCACGGCGACACAAGCCATTTCCCCCAGTTTTTCTTCGGGGTAAGGGTAGAGAGCCGCACAAGCAATCACTAAGTTATCTCGTTCAATGATCGTAAATTTATCGATTTCCATCTCAAGTTGCTCCCGTGAACGTCTTACAAGGATGCCTTGCTGCTCAAGAGGGCGAATTAACTCAAGAATACCGCCGATATCATTAATATTAGCACGACGGATTTGTTCGGCGCTTTCCATGACAATTTGCGTACCAATGCCATCGCGCGAAAAGAGTTCTTGGATTAGCGAGCCATCTTCTTGATAACTTAATAAATGGCTGCGACGAACACCGCGGCGGCAAGCTTTCGCCGCGCCACGTAAAAAGCGCACAGTACCTGAATAATAATCCCCTTCGGATTCCAGCTCTTGGATCCTATCTTCGGCTTCATCGGGGAATAATTCTGATAAAATATTGCCATCTTTATCAGCGACTCCTTGTGAAGAACAAAAGCCGATTAACTTTTCAGCCTTCATTTTCACTGCGAGTTGAGTGGCTATTTCCTCAGAAGTGAGATTAAAACTTTCACCAGTAACAGACACGGCAACCGGACCAATAAGTACGATAGAGCCATTATCCAGTTGTTTATTGATAGCATCTTCATCAATGCGGCGGATACGCCCGCTATGGCAGTAATCAACGCCATCATCCACACCGAGTGGTTGCGCGATCACAAAGTTACCGCTGACAACACTAATATGAGCGCCTTGTAAAGGTGTGTTACTCAGACTCATCGATAAACGAGCCGTAATATCAAGTAATAAGGCACCAGAGGCTTGCTTAACGTATTCAAGTGTATTCGCATCCGTTACGCGGGTATGTTTATGATAAACAGCCTCATAATTATGCTCGGCTAAAATATCTTCGATTTGAGGGCGAGCGCCGTAAACTACGATAATGCGGATACCAAGACTATGTAATAATCCTATATCATTGACAATACTCGGAAAATTCTCATGCGCAATTGCTTCTCCACCAAGCATAATAATAAATGTTTTGCCACGGTGGGCATTGATATAAGGAACCGAATGGCGAAACTCATCTACCAATTCGGTGCTGCGCTCTTTCATAACCACCCTCTTAACTGAATTTTTATTCGCTATTAATGTATTTTTATTCTTTTTAGCGATAAATATCAAGCAAAATATAGGATAAGACTTGTAACATTTTTATTATTTGGGTTTACATATCTCTATATTTAAATGTGTATTCTTGATGACAGTATGCGAATGATTCGCTAGAGTTTATGTTTCTGGCCTCTATTTGGCTTTTGTTCTAAAATCACCTGATATTCAGTTTTAGGTTCGGAATTATTGATGAGTCACCCAGATCACTCTCCATCTAAACGCCGCCTTTTACAAGGAGCGGCAGCGGTTATGTTGCTTAGTGTCAGCCCATTTGGCTTTGCTGCGAATACAAATGTGATCGCAGTACGTATCTGGCCTGCATCAAGTTATACGCGCGTGACGCTAGAATCGAGTGCTCCATTAAAATATCGCCAGTTGGTACTGCATAACCCTGAACGCATCGTTATCGATTTGGAAGGGGTACAGCTGAACAACATTCTGAAGCAGATGGGAACTCAAATCCAATCTCGCGACCCGCATTTAAAATTAGTACGGGTCGGGCAGTTTGATCCAAAAACAGTGCGTCTTGTTTTTGAAGTCAAAAATAAAGTCAGCCCACAGATTTTTACTATCGCGCCCGTTGCTGAATTTAAAAACCGTTTGGTGTTAGATTTCTATCCGGGTAAAGGGGTAGAAACATCGGACGATCCATTGCTTGCCTTATTGGAAGATTATAATAAAGGCGATTTAGAAGAGAAAATGCCTGCTCAGGCGAAGAAACCGGGTAAAGCAGGTCGAGATCGCCCCATTATTATTATGATTGACCCAGGGCATGGGGGGGAAGATCCCGGCGCAATGGGGAAATACAAAACGCGAGAAAAAGATGTGGTTTTACAAATCGCTCGCCGTTTGAAAGCGTTAATCGATAAAGATCCCAAAATGCGTGCCTATATGACTCGTAACGAGGATGTATTTATTCCATTGAAGGTTAGGGTCGCTAAGGCTCGAAAAATGCAGGCAGACTTGTTTGTTTCGATTCACGCTGATGCCTTTACCAATCGCTCAGCTCACGGTTCATCTGTGTTTGCCTTATCGACTAAAGGTGCCACCAGTAATACCGCTCGTTACCTCGCTCAGACACAGAACGAGGCTGACTTAATTGGTGGGGTGAGCAAAAGTGGTGATGTTTACCTTGACCATACCATGCTTGATTTAGTGCAAACAGCAACCATTAATGACAGCCTCAAATTTGGTGATGAGGTTTTAAAGCGCATGGGCAAAGTCAATCGGCTACATAAAAATAAAGTTGATCAGGCAGGCTTTGCGGTATTGAAGGCGCCGGAGATCCCTTCAATCTTGGTTGAAACAGCCTTTATCAGTAACTTAGAAGAAGAGCGTAAATTGAAAACCGCGAAGTTCCAGCAGCAGATGGCGGAATCTATCTTCCAAGGGATTAAAGCCTATTTTCGTAATGGCGGCGAATTAGCGATTAGAAATTAGCCGCTAGAATAAAATCGATAAATTAGAAAAGGTGACTGGCTGAAAAGTGAGTTGCCTTTTTTATTATTGCATTGATTTAATAGGAAAAATAAGAATTGGTTGCGGGGGCCGGATTTGAACCAACGACCTTCGGGTTATGAGCCCGACGAGCTACCAAGCTGCTCCACCCCGCGACTGAAGAGGTAAATATAACAGGGGATATTGGTTGCGGGAGCCGGATTTGAACCGACGACCTTCGGGTTATGAGCCCGACGAGCTACCAGGCTGCTCCATCCCGCGCCTGAAATATTTTTGATACTAATTTGAAGATTGGTTGCGGGGGCCGGATTTGAACCGACGACCTTCGGGTTATGAGCCCGACGAGCTACCAAGCTGCTCCACCCCGCGTCCGATAGCGGGCACTATACTCGGGATGAGATCTGATGCAAGTTTTTTTGTGTATTTTTTTCAAATTTCCGCATAGATAGAACAAAATATACACTCAATGGTCAAATATTAATCATTTTAATGGAGCGGTGAGATTGATTAACAGGCAATAGGCTAAATCCTTTTTTTAGAGTCGATGATAAAAAATAAATGTGAATTATCCATTGCGGGGAAAAATAATAACCAGTAATAAGTCCACAATTTGTACGGCGATAGGAGAGTAAGTATTTTTAGCCGTTTCATTCTTTATGTGGGTTTGCTATTGTGCGCTTCATATTGGATTGGAGTGGGCGGTATAACATGAAATTATGGCAAAAATGGTGTGTAGCAGGTGCGTTTGTATCTTTACTTGTTGGCTGTCAATCTCACCCGACAGATCAAGGGCAGCAGTATAAAGATGGACGTTTAAAGCAAGATCTTCAGCAAGTAAGCCAAGTAAATGTTCAAGGGCGCCCAATCAATTCACAAGATTTTTATCGGCAAGTTAATGAAATCAAGAATGCGTCACCGCGTTTGTTTCAAGGTAACAATGATACCTATCATGCGATTGAAAACTGGCTAGTTGCAGGGGGAGATCCTAAAAAACTGGCGAGTTTCAACTTAACCGCCTTTCAAATGGAAGGGGTGGATAATTATGGTAACGTACAATTTACTGGGTATTACACGCCGGTTATCCAAGCTCGCCGTACCAAACAGGGGGAATTTCAGCACCCACTTTATGCAATGCCACCTAAAGGGAAAAAACGCCTCCCCAGCCGAGCCGCGATATACAATGGTGCTTTAAGCGATAAACTCATTCTAGCCTACAGTAACTCCGCCATGGATAACTTTATGATGGAAGTTCAAGGTAGCGGCTATGTGGATTTTGGTGATGGTAGCCCGCTGAATTTCTTTGGTTATGCGGGGAAAAATGGGCATGCTTATAAGAGCATAGGTAAAGTGCTTGTCGATCGTGGTGAAGTGCCGTTAGAGAAAATGTCACTGCAAGCGATCCACGATTGGGCGAATAGCCATAGCGAACAAGAAGTGCGCGAATTACTCGAACAAAATGCTTCCTTTGTTTTCTTCAAACCACAATCATTTGTTCCTGTCAGAGGCGCTAGTGCAGTACCGTTAATTGCTAAAGCATCAGTCGCATCGGATAAAACACTTATTCCGCCAGGCACAGCGCTATTAGCAGAAATACCTGTACTTGATAATGCAGGGAAATTTACGGGACGCTATGAAATGCGTATGATGATTGCCCTAGATGTTGGTGGTGCAATTAAAGGACATCATTTCGATATCTATCATGGAACAGGTCATGAAGCAGGTAGAATGGCCGGTTTTTATAATCATTACGGAAGAGTGTGGGTGTTGAAAAAGAGCCAGCCACTTTTCGGTCATATGTAGTTATTAAGGTTACTATTTACTATGCAAACTAAGCTTTCAGATGCTTGGATGCAGCGTTTTGCTGGGATCGGACGTCTTTATGGACAGCAAGCGCTATCACTTTTTGCTCGTTCTCATATTTGTGTTATTGGGATTGGGGGCGTCGGCGTTTGGGCTGCGGAAGCACTCGCACGGACGGGAATAGGGCAGATTACCCTGATTGATATGGATGATATCTGTATCACTAATACCAATCGTCAGTTACATGCACTTAAATCCACAGTGGGTCAGCCAAAAGTTGAAGTCATGAAAGCACGGATTTTAGAAATAAATCCTGAATGCGTTGTGAATATCGTGGATGATTTTGTGAGCGTAGATAATGTGGCTGAGCTGCTCTCTACGGGGTTTGATTATGTTATTGATGCCATCGATAGTGTCAGGCCGAAGGCGGCTCTGTTGGCCTACTGTCGGCGTTATAAAGTCCCCGTTGTAACGACAGGGGGCGCAGGAGGGCAAATCGACCCAACTCAGATCCAAGTAACAGACTTAGCGAAAACGATCCAAGATCCCCTTGCCGCAAAATTACGTGAGCGCCTGAAATCCGATTTTAATGTTGTTAAAAATAGCAAAGGTAAATTAGGCATAGACTGCGTATTTTCAACAGAGCAATTAGTTTATCCGCAAAGTGATGGCTCCGTCTGTGCGGCTAAAAGTACCGCTGACGGCTCTAAAAGAATGGATTGCGCTTCAGGCTTTGGGGCGGCAACGATGGTGACAGCAAGTTTTGGTTTTATTGCAGTATCACATGCTCTGAAGAAGATGGTCGCAAAATTAGAGCGGGAAAATTCGCTCAAAAGCTGAGGCTATTTTCATAGCCTCTAGTACATTATTCGGCAGGTGTCATTTCGCTGGCAAAGTTGCGAATAGTCGTTATTAATGCGGCTATTCCATTTTGTCGTGATTCACTGAGTTGGCCAGATAACCCAGTTCTATTCAAAATATCCTCAAAATCGACAGCGAGGATCGCTTGGCTATTTTTTTGTTCCACTGCGGCTAATAAAATCGCAAATAGCCCTTTAACAACGCGTCCTTCACTATCGCCATAAAAATGAAATGTTTGGTCATCGTTGAGTCTTGCACCAATCCACACTCTGTTTTCGCAACCTTTCACTTCCTGAGTCTGCTGCTTTTGCTCATCAGTCAGAGTCGGTAGTTGACGAGCGAGTTGGATAAGCAAGCGATATTTATCTTCCCACGCTTTTTGTGCTGAAAATTGTTCAATAATCTCTTCAATTTTCAGCGTCGTACCGAAAGGGTGTGGAACAAATGTCGATATTATTGAAGTCATTCGGCTTCCTTATTCATCATTCAGTATTGAGAGTGCAAATTTTACTGCGTTAATAAATTTATCAATATCTTGCTGATCATTGTAAGGCATGACAGAGATGCGTAAGCAGCCTGTAATAGCAATTGCATCCATTAATGGTTGCGTACAATGTTGCCCATAGCGTAATGCAATTTTTTGTTCAGTCAACAATAGGCCCAAATCGCTATGATGTATGCCAGCGAAATTAAAGGAAAGTAGCGGAGTATTAGGCTGGCTATAGCAGATAAACCCCTCTAATTTGCTGAGTTCTTCGTATGCGTAGTGGATGAGTGAACAACAATAGGCCTCAGATTGGTGTAAATCGATGTGAGATAACCAGTCAAGAGTGGCCGAAAAGGCAATGACGCCAGCAATATTTGGTGTGCCAGCTTCAAAACAATAAGGAACAGGAGCGGGAGTAAAGCCCTCAAAATTAACTTCTGATAACATTTTACCGCCACCATGCCATGGTGACATCGCAGCCAACAATCGTGGTTTACCATAGCAAACGCCAAGCCCAGTTGGGCCATATAATTTATGGGCGGAGAAAGCATAAAAATCGATATTCAAAGCGGTGACATCAATTGGGGCATGTACCACACCTTGTGCGCCATCAACGACAACGAGCGCCCCAGCCGCATGAGCTAGTGACGTTACTGCTGCTAAATTTGGTTGATAGCCTGTTACGTTTGACATCTGGGTGATAGCGATCACTTTGCTACGTGGATTAAGTAGCGGCTTAAGGCTTTCAATATCGAGGGTGTAGTGTTGAGTGACAGGCCATTTGACAATTTTTGCACCAGTTTGCTGTGCAAGAATCAGCCAAGGTAATAAATTAGAGTGGTGTTCTAATTCGCTAACAATAATTTCATCATTTGCTGTTAAATGATTTCTAAAATAACTTTGGGCAATAAGGTTAATGGACTCGGTGGTTCCTCGGGTCCAAATAATGGTATTTTCACTCTCTGCATTAATCAATTTCGCGACACGTTTCCTGCCTTGTTCATAATTTTCAGTAATTCGTAACGACTCTGGAGATTGACCTCGATAAACTGAACTGCCAGAGTGACGGTAATAGTTATCTGCGGCTTCAATCATTGAGTTTGGTTTTAAGGCTGTTGCTGCACTATCAAGATGAATCGTTTGAGAATTGATAGCTGGAAATTGTTTTCGAAATTGTGTTGCAGAAAAATGGTACATTATATGTGTTCTTTATCTAAATATTTGGCGTTTGGTTTGTAATCATAATTATTGATGATATTCTCGATTTATTCATCGAAATCTTTTGTTACATTTAATTTTACCGCTGGTTTTTATTAGAGCTTTAGAAAAAATTAGGGAAATGATTATGCCTTTTACTGCATATTGCAATCATTTTTCTTTTGTCTTTTCGGTGATCTCATCTTTGGATGGGGAAAATTCAAGAATTATCTTAAATATTTAACTGATAATATTTTTTGTAAACTGGTTAAAACCTGTCTTGAAAATGTTATTTGCAATTGTTAGGCAAAAAAAAGCACCGCAATTAAAGCGGTGCATCATAAAATCACTATGGACAGACAGGGTAAATGTACAGGAAGTGAAAAAAAACAGTAGCTAAAGCTACAAAGTCTGGCATTCCCAGACAACTTGCAAACACAACATCACAACCACAAAGCCAAAAGTTTCAAAGTAACTAAACTCTGTAACTTTTCGTTCCGGCTTAGGAAGTGTGCATACTATAGGTATTTACTGGCGTATCCTCAATGGACAATTTATAATGCTTCGGATGAGAAAAACTAATGCGTATAACCCTATCAAGTAGAAGTGATTATGTCTAAAAGATTACCGCCACTTAATGCGTTAAGAGTGTTTGATGCCGCCGCTCGTCATTTAAGTTTTACTAAAGCGGCGGAAGAGTTGTTTGTGACCCAAGCCGCTGTGAGTCACCAAATGAAAAGTTTGGAAGATTTCCTCGGGTTAAAGTTATTTCGCCGGCGCAATCGTTCTTTGCTGTTAACAGAAGAAGGCCAAAGTTATTATCTTGATATTAAAGAGATATTTTCTTCTATTAATGAGGCGACAAGGAAATTACAGGCGCGAAGTGCTAAGGGAGCATTAACGGTTAGTTTATCCCCTAGTTTTGCAATACAGTGGCTTGTCCCGCGTCTTTCTAGCTTTAACCAAGCTTATCCGGGGATTGATGTTCGTATTCAGGCCGTTGATAGGGAAGAAGATAAATTAGCGGATGATGTTGATGTGGCTATTTTCTATGGGCGAGGAAATTGGTCTGGTCTAAGGACGGATAGGCTGTATGCTGAATATTTAATGCCAGTTTGTTCTCCGTTATTATTAACGGGGGCGCATCAATTAAAGCAGCCTGAAGACTTAGTCAATCATACGTTATTACATGATTCTTCTCGTCGGGATTGGCAAGCTTATATTCGCCAATTAGAATTGCACAATATTATCAATGTACAACAAGGCCCTATTTTTAGTCATAGTGCTATGGTCATTCAAGCCGCAGTACATGGTCAGGGTGTCGCTTTAACAAATAATGTTATGGCAAAAAATGAAATTGATGCAGGTCGTTTGGTTTGCCCATTCAACGAGGTATTGGTGAGTAAAAACGCGTTTTACCTTGTTTGTCAGGAAAACCAAGCTGATTTGGGAAAAATAGCTGCATTTCGTCAATGGATCTTGACTCAAGCAGCAAGCGAGCAAGAAAAACTGGGGTTTATTACGGGTGACCAAGATATGGCGCTTATTCAGTAATCATATATACCCGTTATTTTTCAAGTTGCAGTTGGTTGCATAGATAGGTAAAACGGCACTCAGTTTATCGTGTTTATCGGGATTTTAAATTAACCCCTTGATGCAACTGGGATTATTTAGGGTATGGTTAATAAAAGGTGTTACTGTGAATAGTCGTTTGATGTTAATTTTTGCTGGGATTAGTGGCTTTTTTACTGTGGCTTTTGGTGCCATTGGCTCTCATGCGCTTTCGTCGATTATGAGTGCTCATCAGATGGAATGGATTGAAATCGGTTTGCGGTATCAGATGCTACATACAGTAGCTTTAATGGTGCTAGGGGCGATTTTATTGCGTAAAGTGGTTCTATGGTTTTACTGGTGTGGCGTTTTTTTCGCCGTAGGCATACTTCTTTTCAGTGGTAGCCTTTATTGTATGGCCTTGTTACAGGTAAAATACTTTTCCTATTTTACGCCAATAGGGGGAGTTTGTTTTCTTATTGGCTGGCTGTTGGTCGTTATCGGCGCTATGCGTCTAAGGAAACCGGCGTTACGCCATGAGTAATAAAATTGCATTATATTGCCGTCCAGGCTTTGAAAAAGAGTGTGCGGCCGAAATTACAGATAAAGCTGGGCAAAAAGAGGTTTATGGTTTTGCGCGCGTCAAAGAAAATAGCGGTTATGTTATTTTTGAATGCTATCAAGCTGAAGATGCCGATAAACTTGCCCGCGAGCTACCTTTTCGTGAGCTGATTTTTGCTCGTCAAATGTTTGTGGTTGGGGAACTGCTTAAAGATTTACCTCCAGAAGATCGTGTTACCCCCATTGTGAATGCGCTGAGCCAGCAGGTTGAACGAGCAGGCGATCTTCGCGTTGAAGTTGCTGATACTAATGAAAGCAAAGAGTTGATGAAATTTTGCCGTAAATTTACGGTGCCTTTGCGTAATGCTTTACGACAAGAAAAAGTTTTACTGGCTAAAGAGAATTTCAAACGTCCGGTTATCCATGTTTTCTTTATTGCTTCAGGCTGTTGTTATACCGGATATTCTTACAGTTCGAATAGCTCGCCATTTTATATGGGGATCCCTCGGCTTAAGTTTCCATCGGATGCACCTAGTCGCTCAACATTGAAATTAGAAGAGGCATTTCACATATTTATCCCTTACGATGAGTGGGATGAGCGGCTAGCAAGCGGTATGAATGCGGTGGATCTTGGTGCATGTCCGGGGGGATGGACCTACCAATTAGTTAAGCGCAGTATGATGGTTCATGCCGTGGATAATGGTCCGATGGCGCAAAGCTTGATGGACACGGGGCAAGTCAGGCACCATCAAGTCGATGGTTTTAAATTCGAGCCAAATACGAAAAATATTACTTGGTTAGTGTGTGATATGGTTGAAAAACCGGCGAAAGTCGCTGCGTTAATCACGGAGTGGCTATTGCATGGGTGGTGCCGTGAAACCATTTTCAACTTAAAGCTACCGATGAAAAAGCGCTATGAGGAAGTGTCTCATATCCTTGAAAAGATGCGTACACAATTGGCAGAAAATGGCATCAATGTGCGGATCCAAGCGAAACAGCTGTACCATGACCGCGAAGAAATTACCGTTCATGTACAACGTATTTGGTCTGCTTATGCACCAATACGCGACTAAATCTGATATTTAGTAAGAACATATCATATAGCAAAAACTGCTTCCTAAACGCTGGTTAACAGTGAATGAAGAGGCAGTTTTTTATTGCTTATGGTTTGGGGTGATAGCGCAATTGGTTCAGGTTCCCTTGCAACTGAATATCTGTTCTTAAGGTTGCAATATCGCGGCAAACTTTTGCTATATCAAACTGACCAATAAGCTTTTTTCTCCATTTTTCATCAACGCTATCTAAATGAGCAAATAAGTTCTCAATGGAGTGGTATTGTTGTAGCAGTTGTGTGGCACTTTTAGCACCAATTCCCGCGACACCAGGCACTTTACTGCTGCTGATCCCCGCTAACCCCCAGTAATCAGGTAATTGGCAAGGTTTTACGCCAAATTCTTTTTCGATAAAAGGCACATCTAACCAGCGTTTTTGAAAATAGTCGCGAATACGAATTGAAGGCGACAGTAGTTGGCAATAGCCTTTATCAGTAGAAACGATAGTGACAGTTTGCCCTGCATCGGCGATTTTCTTGGCTAAAGTTGCCGCTAAATCATCCGCTTCGTCACCACTTGATTGCCAGCAGTGGACGCCTTTTGCTTCGAATTGTTTGACTAATGAAGGTAGCTCAGCATATAAATTTTCAGGCATGGGCTGACGGCCTGCTTTATAGTCAGGCAGTTTTTCATGCCGCCAGCTATTGTGCCTACCTTCCTCATCGAATACTGCAACAATATGGGTCGGTGAGGTGTGAGAGATAAGCTGTGCTACCGCAGATAAGCAGGCATCGCCGCAAGGACTGCCTTGTACGGCATGTATGCGGCGAATTAAATTAAGTGCATCAATTATCAGTAAGTGGATCATAAAATTTACGCCATCCTTGGCCTCATTATATTATTTCACTATTTCGTAGCAAGGCTCATAGGCTGTTCCACCCGGCAGTTTCATTCGATGTTGGTCGACAAAACCGCGCAGTAGAATATCCATGCGTTGCATAATTTCTTTATCACCATGAATTTTAAACGGGCCATACTGTTCAATAGCCTTCATACCGACTTCTTTCACGTTACCCGCAACGATACCAGAGAAGGCTCTTCTAAGATCAGAGGCCAGTTTTTCTGGTGATTGGCCTGGATACAGATTCAGTGACGCCATATTTTCATGAGTCGGCTCGAAAGGATGCTGTAATTCAGGGTTGATCTTAATTGACCAGTTAAAGCTATAAGCATCGCCTGTGCTACGACGGTTGTCTTTCACCAATGGCATGTGTTTTTTCATTACACGAGCGACTTCTTGGGGATCATCAATGATGATTTGATAGTGTTTGCTGGCTTCTTCACCAAGTGTATGACGAATAAAATCATCTAACACAGAGAAGTACTCAGCACTTTCTTTTGGCCCCGTTAAAACCAATGGCAATACTTGTTCGCTATTTTCAGGATCCATCAAAATGCCTAGTAAATAGAGAAGCTCTTCTGCTGTACCGACGCCCCCAGGGAAAATAATGATCCCATGCGCTAAGCGAACGAACGCTTCAAGGCGCTTTTCGATATCAGGCATGATGATAAGCTCATTGACTAAAGGGTTAGGTGGCTCAGCAGCAATGATAGATGGCTCTGTTAGGCCGATAAAACGGCTATTTTTATAGCGTTGTTGAGCATGGCCAACAGCCGCCCCTTTCATTGGGGCTTCCATGGCTCCGGGGCCACAACCTGTGCAGATATTTAGCTCTCTTAAACCAAGCTCATTACCGACTTTACGGCCATATAGGTACTCGGTTTCGTTGATAGAGTGACCACCCCAGCAAACAATCATGCTTGGATCTTCATCAAGATGCAGTGTACGCGCGTTACGTAATATAGAGAAAATGACGTTAGTTAGGTGAGTGCCATTTCCCAGATCTAAATGCATTTTTTGCTCTGCATTGATGATTTGAGCATGAACAAAGAGGATATCACGCAGTACCGCAAACAGGTTTGCTTGTATAGAACGGATGATTTTACCATCGACAAAAGCATCTTGAGGTGGGTTAATTAGCTCAAGTTTGACACCGCGCTCACGTCGTAATACGTTGATATCGAAGTCAGTATGCTTATCCAATAAATCTTTACTGTTGTCTGTTAAGCTCCCTGAATTTAAAACCGCTAATGAGCAGTTTCTGAACAAGCGATACAAATGACTGCTTGCGGTACGCTTTAACATATCAACTTCAAGTTGAGATAAGAGATCCATGGATCCTAATGGACTGATATGAGTAATCATTTTTTTCCCTTTTAAATCATTTTATTACGGACTGCTCTCCGAAATAATTCGAAATAAATCCAATATCAAATTTCGATTTTTTTCCAACTAAGACCCCTATCATCCTGATACATTCTGGTCATATCCATTGATTTGTGTCCTAAAAGCTGGTTAGCGAACTCATTTGATTTTTCATTCCCATACACTCTGGATGCTAGGCTTCGGATTTCGTGGAACGTCGGCGGAGAACCCTCCCATGACAAACCACTTTTGCCTCTGGCTAGTGAAAAAGCCTTGCCAATGGTTTTATCTGCTAGCATATCACCCTTCTGTGAAACCAGCACGAATTCCTTTCCGTTCAATTCATGCTTGCATCTATCTAGCACTGATTGCAAAGTTTTATTAGCTATATTATTTGAAATGGTAAGCGGTATTGCTATTTTAGTTCCTGTTTTCTCTTGCTCTATCCATAAGTAACCATCATAAATGTCATTCCATTTTAATTTTCTAATATCACCAGAGCGCTGTCCTGTTAATATAGCCAAATCCATGCTCATACTAACCCAAGGCTGACAGTGCTCTACTGCTGTGTTGTATATTTGAATGTAATCACTTTCTGACATCCTAGTTCTAGCTATTTTATTCCTTGGAACTCTGGTTGCTATTACGGGATTAAAATCAACAACACCATCCGACATCGCTTCGTTAAACATATCTTTGAGAATACTACGCATCAATCTTGCGGTAGTTATATTCCCATCCGAAACAATATTATTTATATAATCAGCAATATCTTTAGTTTTTATTTCACTTAAAGGAACATTGTTGAAGCTATTTTTTATCCTTTTTAACCGTCCTTGGTAGTCATCTAGGGTCTTTTTCTTTAAATCACGGAGGAGTATAATCTCACCAAATCTGTCTATCCAATCATGAAATTTTATTGCATCGTTACTTGCCATTCTGTTTATTAATGATTCTTTTTTTCCATAAATAAACAAGTTAGCCGAGATGGCTTCATTTACCGCCTCGGCTTTATTTCTTCCTATACCGTATTCAATGCCGGTTTCGGGGTTTCGGTAGCTGTAATATCCTTTTCTACAATATAGGTTAGGTGGTAGGTGAGCGTTTTTGGGACTTCTGTTTCTTGCCATCTGTCTCAATCCTTTTTAACAGTTTGCAGTTTTTATTTAATAGAATGCTTGGGTTAAGATTTTCGTAGTTTGTTATTTTTTGTGCGGATGGGTGTATTAAATATTGATATCCGTCAAATGTTGGAGCTGGATATATTTTCCCAGCGCTTATCCACCGCCTTATCGTTTCATCACTTCTTCTGTGCTTTTTTGCGAATTCTCTGACTGTTTGCATTTATGCGCCTCCGTTCTTCCTTTTATATTTCTCATAATCATCCCCGCAATCTTTACTGCAATATGCGCTATTTGGTTTTGCTGGCATTTCTTCACACCAGATGCACATTCCGTTTATTGATTTAACTATCGGCTGGCGATTTGATAATGCTGCTTGAATGTGTAATTGTTCTAGTTCGTTTGCTGAGTCGATAATATCCATAATTCACCTATGCTATTTTCCATTCATTTAATATTTGATTTCCGATATTAATTAACTCGTCTCTATCGACGGCATTAATTATCTTTCGTGGCTTGATATATGGTCGCCATATTAAAAGCATTGAGCCTTTATTATTTCCGTTAACTGGTTTATTTGTACCAGCGTTAATAAATGAAATTCTTCCTCCTGTGATTAATCTCACTTCATCAACAGTTTCCAATGCAGAATTAAACCAGCCGACAGAAGTATCTGACGGAACTAACATAACGACGGGTTGTAATTGCCTTTTGCATTGTTCAGCGGCCTTATTAACCCAAGGCTGAATTTCACTGTACGGGGGATTAACCCAAATAGCCCCGTAACTTTCCCAATCGCAATTTAACGAGTCGTCTTTTTCGGTTAGGTGATGAGAACAGAGAGCGTTATTTTTATCGGCGGCGGCATCTAAATAGAAACCAAATTCATCGTCCAATGCTGTAAATAAAGGTAGGGGAGTTTGCCATCTATCACGCAATTCCTTTGGTGTATGGCTACCTCCGTAGTCAGCCTTCATTCTCCGCATCCTTCATTAATAGAAAACAAATCATAGCCACTCGATAATAATTTTTATCGTAAACCTCCAATTCACCTTTTTCTCCATCAAAATGACATGCGCCCCAACCAATATCGATATCTACATAATTCATGCATATCTTATTCTCAATAATAATCGGCATTGCATCGGCTGGGTTGTTGCAGGGATTGAATTCACGCCACTGCTCTTTATTGCTCATCCTTGTAACCACGCCGTACCTTGTGACTTCGTACGCCAGTCCTAATTTTTCAGCAACCTTTTTATTAATCTCGAAGTCAGATAGTTCAGTGTATTTATTCATTGGTTAGCTCCCAATACTCACAAATGCTTTTCCTGATAATTCCGCCTGCCTCTAAATGACCGACCACGCAACTAACCTGACTTTTAGAATATTCAGAACTACATAAATAATATAATTCATCTATGGTTAATTTGTTGTATCTTAAATGGTTTGTTATTTCTTCTCTTAATTTATTCATCATCTAATCACCTCACCACATTTAATTTCAACATCCCGCACCATCATTATCTGCATAGCACGGCTCTCGCATTCTTGCTGTGTGTATGATGTATCGGTTACAGGCGTAACATATCCCTGCCAAATTAATAACAGTACAAATAGCTTCATTATTATTTAATCCAATCGATATAGTGGGATATTAGTTTCTGTTTTTTCTGGGTAAATAAATGATTTTTGTTTTCTACGAAGAAGAAGTCCAGAAACAGGAGTTATATAACCAACAGGCTCTACATCTTTTAGCTCATTAATCCTGTCATTCATTTTAAGCACATTGCAACTATCGTCATTTGGAATGCTTTCCACTCCGTGTAATACAAAGTTATTTAATATATTCTGCAATAAAGAATATTCTTCGTCATTTAAGGTAAGTAGCTTCATTTTATTTTCACTCCCAATCTTCTTTAATTAATTGCTTACCTTTATCGGTTAATTCAAGGGTTCGACCAGTATCAATTCCGTAGCCTAAATTATCTAAAAACTCGCAAGCATTCTCGCCAGCCGACATAAATAAATGGTCATTATTTGCGTATTGCTGGAAAACTAGAATTAAATGCTTAATGGCTTCGTCACGTTCTTTTTCTAAACTCTCTCGTGATGCTTGCCATACATCGAATAGATTTATCGTTGATGATTTATTCTTACTGCGCCACTCTTCAAATTGCTGCCTTGATTTATCCATCACTCCACCTTTCTATATCCAGCTTTATATAAGCGTTCTGCGTGCACTCTGGCTGTAGCTATTCCCATATCAACTAAACCTAAGTCACCAGTTGATAAATCAATTGCCATTTGCTCAATTTCTTTTTCTGCTATTTCCTTGCGCTTTTCATCTGCCATTTCCTTCGCCAAATCTGAGCAGTCAAAACAAATATTTGCCGCCTTACCTTGGATTAAATTATCTTTTCCGACATTACCGCCGCAAAGATTGCAAACATTCTTAGGGTCTGGTTCTGGCAATGTAAATTTCATAATTTGACTACGGTATATAAAACTGTTCATATTCACTCCTCTTATTACATCTATTTAATCGCTAGGATTAAAACGTTTCATGGCAAATACCTATTTACCTTCTACACTTAAGCCGAAAGAGCAGTTACAAGCTGTGCAACTTTCGCCGACCTCCCTGTGTCGGCATTTTTTTATTCATTGCATCCCTGCGAGTTATGCTTAATCACTATCTCTGCATCTTCAATGGTGTCGAATAGACCAGCCTCATATCCACAATTAAGGCATTGAATTATGAAACCGTATGTATTTGACGCTTGATCATGAGATTGGATTATTTTTGTTTCATCCCCGCAATCATGACATGTGTATTTTATGGTCATATCTATCTCCTGTTTGCATCCTTGCAAATATTCCATGAGTTATTTAAATTGACGCTCTATTTCTTCGGCTGCTTTATTTTCGTAATAATCAAAGGTAACGCTTTCTATTAAATCGTCCTGCTCTTGCTTGGATAGTTTGTCAAAGTCTTCTTCTGAAATAGCTACTGTTAAAATAACTTCTTCGTTTGTATTTGAATCTCGTATTGTTAGATTCATGGTTATATCCTTTGGTTACTGTAATAAACAGAGCTGACACCAGCCCTCGGCAATGTCCAGTTGGTCACGCTCGTATTCATCTATTTTCTGATTTATTGTTTTTCTTCTGCACATTCCCTTTGTCGTTGAATCGGGTCGGAGTTCGTGCTGGATATAATTATTTTCCATCGCGATGATGCGTCCGAAATCTTCTGGATATCTATCACGTAACATAACTAGTTCAGAGCCAGTGAGGTGAGGACAGCAAATGCATGAAGATTTACCGGGGTAATACAGGCCGACTTCCTCAACCGCTGATGATTCTTTCTCTCCGATATTCCAGTCAACCAGCGGGAACACCTGCACCCATTTATGTTCAGGCTTCCATCGTTCGGCACGTTGTGGCTCATCGGCGTTAATGCCAATGATACGCAGAATGCTTCCGGTGTGAGAATTCAGAGGAGCGCCTTTTTTATCAGCTCCCCATGCTTTTAAACACTCAGGATGATTGTTGAAATACTTGTCAGCGGTCTCGACCTTAAATCGCAGTGAGCATGATTTGCTGCCAAATGCGGCGGGAGGTAGCGTGTTTTTTTTCTCAGCAGTCTCTATGACACTTAGCGGATTTCCATCTTTATCCCACTTACGCAGAACGACTACTTTTGACCATTTTTTCTCATTACACCAACTTCTTAGCCAGCCAATGAAGTGATAGGTGTGCTCGAACTCCGAGCCAGTATCACAAAATACAATCTCGTCAGGCTCATAGCCGCGTTTGTACATCTCAGCAATAAGCATTGCTGTATCATCGCCCATCCCAGCCATTACGACGCGGAATGAGGTTGCTGACCATGCCTTTTCAAAGGATGGCCTCTTATCAAACAAAACCATTTTTGTCACCTTAGCGTTTGTTAAATCACATAAATAGCGTGGCGTGGGTAGGAGAGTCCGATAGGGGCAAAGGGAATATCGTCATCAAAATCAATGGGTGGCTCTTTAGCCCAATCAGCACGCTGAGGTTTTAATTCATTTTGTCCCCACGACTGTGATTGTTGCTGAGGCTGTCGCGCTGGTTGCTGAGGCTGCCCCCAACCGCTTTGACCACCTTGGCTTTGGCCTGATGATTCGCCACCACGACCACCTAACATTTGCATTTTCCCATCAATGCCAACGATAACTTCCGTAATGTATTTATCTTGCCCGTCATTACCTTGATACTTACGAGTGCGCATTTTTCCTTCAATGTATACCTGGCTGCCTTTTTTCAGGTATTGGCCTGCCACCTCTGCCAGCTTTCCTTGTATGACAATGTTGTGCCAATCAGTGCGCTCTCGTTTCTCACCTGTGTTTTTATCTTTCCACGTTTCGCTTGTAGCAACCGAAAAATTAGCAAATGCGGTTCCGTTTGGTGAATACCTCACGATCGGATCATCGCCTAAATTGCCAATGATGGTTGCTTTATTTACTCCCCTCTCAGCCATTAAGAAGCCTCCGCATATTTAGTTAACTTTTCTATTTCTTCCTTGAGTTCATTTAAGAA
This sequence comes from Providencia sp. PROV267, assembly GCF_028477825.1. Lineage (NCBI taxonomy): Bacteria > Pseudomonadati > Pseudomonadota > Gammaproteobacteria > Enterobacterales > Morganellaceae > Providencia > Providencia sp. PROV267. Next base: position 63,547 of record NZ_JAMPLX010000026.1, read on the forward strand.
TTTACGAACTTCTTGCTCAATTTCTTGTGCTAGCTCGTCATTAAAAACAATCCGTGTTTTGAAATAAGCGAGGTTTACTGGAAGGCGATTGTCGTAGCTGACAAAGTCACACCATTTGCGTCCAGTGCACATCATTTGCCCATGCATCTGTAATAGATATTCTGTCTTGGGCTTTCCTGTCCTAAGCGTTTCTAAGTGAGTTGCGGTGTTTGGGCATTTGATTTCAATAAGTCCATCTTCATCTACCAACCCATCAGGGCTAGCTCCGAATCCTTCGATAGATGGGTGAGGGATAAAGCCTGTTTCTGTCACTGTGGCGTCGAACTCATTGAGGCAATACATTTCCCTTGCAACTGCCTCAAGCTCGTTTCCACGCTCCATACTGGCTGATTTAAAGGACTCTTCCTTTTGTCCTGTTAGTGTTTCGCAAATTAGCTGAGCCATATAATTTCTACGAGTTGCTCCGCTTCCTTTTGCCATTACTTTTGATAGGTTACTGGCGGTAACACATCCTAGTCTTGCCGCATACCATTCGTCAGTTTTCTGCTCCACTTGGCACCTCGGTAAATTCAGCATCAATGGCTATAGAGTTTTTAATTCGTTCCTTTTCAGCGGATCCGATAATGGTTCGCTCATCCCCTGATAACTCCGTCCATAATTGTTTAAATGCGTCCATTCCTTTGGCTGCTGCCGCTTCGCACTTAGCGATTAGTTCAGCTCTTTTTTCGTGGCTTTCTTGCCCGTTAATAACGCCCGTTGGTGTGTTTTCGGTAATTCTTTCGGCCTCGTCTTGGTCATAAATACCGGCAAAACCAAAAGCTAGTCGAGCACATTGGATCATTGCTTTGTGCCGTAACATCCGTTTTGGGTGTGATTTCCAAGGCTGGGTGTTTCGATTGCATTCATCCATATACTCAGTAACCGAGGTAGGATGACTCCTGTCTTTGCGGTAAATTTTGCATGTGCAGGAGTCAGCGTCCATAATGAACTCCATGCCATCAAAGTTTTTGTTTTCATTAATAATGCGCGCCCAACCATCAACACCAACCACCGGAACAATTCCTGTTCTGTCTGGGAATGCGTAAATTTCTTTAGTCCAAGGGTTTAAGTTGTATTGATTAGCGACGATGAGAAGGGCTAAAAATTGCTGTTCTGTTGCTTCGGCTTTAAATGCCGTGGATTTCAATGTTTGAATTAGGTCTTTTTCATCAATAGCCAGCTCTAACTTTTTGGCAAGTAAGCCAGCCATTGAAACTAGTGAGTTACTCATATTTTTCCCTTTGATTATCTCAGTAAGTTTTCAGACTTGGCGGCTTTAAATAATCCATTCCAAATGCCATCAAGTTCAGATTCATTAAGTTTTTGTATTAGATGCGGAGTTTCATCCATGACCGCATCATAAAACCGTTGAGCCATTTCATTAGCTAGCTCATCATATTGATTTGCTAGATGCTCACGGTCTGGAATGGTGACGAAGTTTTCATACTCTGAAATTCTCATGCTGCCACCTTACCTTTGCTCCTGATGTAATCGACAATCCATTGCCCATCACCAGCCGCTATGGCTTCATCAATAAACCCAGCAAGCTGCCCATCTTCCTTAATGTTTTCGTAGCGTTCTTTTTCCGTGAACTGTAGTTTGCTGATGATTGTTCCGTAATCACCGTCTATGCGCTTGATGTCATTTTCGTTGACACAAGTAATAATTGTTCCTGATGAGGAGTGGTCGCATCCAAAAGTTGACAATAAAAGCTGTATGCATTTATTCATAAGTCACCTCACCAAAGCAGGAAGTAATAGGAATGCGAATATTGCTATAACTGCCAGACAAAACCCTGATGTTGGCTTATTTCTAACTGCTTGAGGTTTAACTGGTTTAACCATGCAAACGTCTCGCATTGCACGGCTGTATTTGTTTTTTGATTGCATGATTAATCCTCACGTATCTTACGATAGCGATTGTTATTTAGGTTCTGGTGTTGGTGCGGTGGGTATTAGTAATTCATTGTCATGTGGGGGATTTTATTACTAGCAACTAACTTAATAAATTCAGTCGCTAATTTTTCATCAAATCCGTTACTTACTAAGGCTTGTAAGGTTTCTTGGTTATACTTGCGACGATGCTCCTTATCAGCCTGACGTTTAGCTTCTTCCTGACGCTTACGTTCTTCTTCTGCTAATCGCGCTTGTTCTGCTTCTTGTGCTTTCTTGCGCTCAGCTTCGATAGCTAATTGTTTCTCGCGTTCGGCTCGCTCCTGAGCTTCTTTAGCATCACGCTCTGCCTTTTCCTTGGCTTCTTTTGCTGCTTGCTCTGCACGTTGAATAGCTTCCTGCTTTTCACGCTCTGCACGTTCGGCGGCTTCTTTTGCTTCGCGTTCACGCTGTGCTGCTGCTTCGATTTCTTGCTGTGCTTTACGTTCAGCTTCGAGCCTTGCCTGTTCCGCAGCTTGTCTTTTCATTTCTTCTTCACGAGCAATGCGCTGGCGTTCTTCTTCGGCTTTGCGCAAATCAAACAGCTCGTTCATTCGCAGAGCTTCTTCATGATCAACTTCGATTTGCTTCTTAAGCGCTTCGGCTTCTTCGCGAGCTTTTTCTTGAGCCTCCCACTCTGTTAGTGGCTTGCGAATATCTTTGCTTAATGCATCTAGTTCGTCACGAAAAATCTTGCGATTAGCATCAACTTTTTTTGGTAGCTCTTTTAACTTATCGACAACTGCCTTACCTTCCTTGTCGATATACGCTTTTGTTTGAGCGACCTTGTACGCCAAAGATGCAAAAGCCTTTCGGTTTTTAGCTACTGAGAAATCACTGTCTAGTTCTTTACGCTCTTCTTCTGCAAGAGATTTAATGTGCTCTAGCATCTGATTTACTTTTTCTGGCGCTGTAAATAAATCGAGCGCAGTTGCTTGTTCAATTACGACTAATTCATTTGCCATTTCCTATGTTCCTTATGTGCGTATTCCTCACTATTAATAGCGATATGAAATGTGTTGTGGTGGGTTACTGCTTACCGAGGGCTTTTGCGATTACAGACTGAATCTCTTTGTGCGTAGACAAACCAAGCCCACCAATTTTGTCTAGTTTCATAAGCAACGCCAATAACTCTGGTGCTGCAGTAATTAGATTAGCGTCAGCTTCACTACAGTCATGCGAAAGAAGGGTTATTTTCTTATCATTCGCATCTAGTACAATTGTGTAATCAAGATATTTAATATGACTATTCCACGGCGCTGGACTATGCTTAAATCCCATATCACCCCCTAGCCTTTAACATTGCATCTGCCATGCGGTAGGCTTCCTCAGCAATTTCATTCATAGAATAATCGCTAAATGCCTGCTCGCCGAAATATGCAATCATTGGTTGCATGGCTTTAGCAGCGAAATAATCTCGCAAAGTCATACCGGTATCAGTTCCATGTAACTCTGTTGCTGGAACTGGAAAAGCCGCTCCACCTGTTTTATCTGCCATACTCCCTCCGTTATTCCCTAGAGATACTCAAGTTCCCAAGTGGGGTGATAAATATCAGCATAATCATCGCCATCCATTTTTATTTTTACGCTAGCTGCGTGAACTCCGACTATTGTTCCTTCTTTTGAGCCATTACCGAAGGTATATCGAACACGGTCACCTTTTTTAATGTTTAAGCCGTAAGTCTCATTTATGTAATCGAACATATTGTTTCTCCGTTATTAACTAAACACGATGCTAGCTGTTAACTTCATCCCATACGCACCATGCGGATTCGCCATCGGTTTCAATTAACCCAGAGTGACCGCAGATTTCACAGGTCACCTTGTCACCATCGTAAAACCAATTATCACTACCTTTTTCAGTTTCCACCGCTGCTTGTTCTGCACCGCATTTTTCACAAGGACTTCCTAGTAGCGTCACGTTTTTGAATGTTTTCACTCTCTATCTCCTATCTATTAATTAACTCACCACAGCCCACAGAATGGACTGTAATTAGTTAACTGTGCCCGTTTATTTATCCACTTAGGGCGTCAGTGGTTTCTCTAGTCCCCACCAAAGAAATTGGTTACAATGTGTTCACCCCACCAATGAAAAAGGAAAACAACATGCACGTTCTATCTGAGAGGCAAGAAATGATTATTCAAGCATTAAATAACAGAGAATTCTTAATGAAACCAATAACTCAGGATAAATTTAACGAGTTACTGGAAGAATTCGGAGAAGACCAACTAGCAAGAGAGTTGGACTATTTGCAAAAAAGAGGGTTAGTACAAGACGGTGCTGTGAGAATCGGCGTTGTCGATGATGAACCCTATTCTTTTAATATTCACAAAATGGGGTTAACCGCTGATGGTGTTGACTGCGCTAATGCCGATACTCTTGGTAACAAATTAAACGTTGTTAACATAAAAATTCACGAAAGCACCATTAACAATTTAGAAGCAATGATCAGAGCCGTTAACCTACCTGATGAAGATAAAAAAACGCTTCTCGATATGGTAAAAGAAAAGGGCGCTGAAGCTGTTGTTAGCAGAATGGTTGATTATGCATTTGCAAATGTTGGTATAGCCACAAAATTATTTGTAGAAGCGGCAAAAGATAAACTAGGCTTCCATGATTAAATAGCCCATCCGTGGGCTTTATCTCGCCGTCACCCCGAACTCACTGCTCGGCTGTTTTGTTTTAACGCCTGAAAATATTGCTACATTAGGTAAGCAACAGTTGTCTACCGATGGTTGGTATTTAGGTTCAATATTTCTAGTAACCGGTATGTGACTTAATGACAGCGTTTTTTCTACTGATGTAAGTCTTTTCTCCTGAGGAAATACTGATTCTAATTTCAATTCAATATTCTTTTTTGCAATAGCTTCTGCTTTCCGTCTGGCGTGACGTCTATTTGCAGATGATCCGCGTAAAAACTCAGGCTTGCGTGATTTTTTAACTGTAATAGTTGCCATATATCCTCCAAACAGTTGGCTTTTGTGAGCACAGGGATCGAAACCATGTTATTTCTGTTTATACATGGGATGTTCTCCATGTCGGGGCAAATCTCCCTATGGTGGGGGTGAATACCCTGTGCTCATTAAAACCTTTTGAGAAGGTTGACGCTTTATCAGCGCCACCGTTCTGATAGCTAATACACAGCTCGCCATCATCGTTGTTAAAGAACATCAACGTGCTGTGTTCCGTTGATGTAATTAAGTTTATTAAACACTAAATTTATAGTCAAGTGTTTACTAAACATAATTTAGTTAAAGGTTAACAACTCAATGAATGTTAAGTGAATTTATTTTCAAAAAAATCTCAGATTGGAATGCAGATCACTTCTTTGGCGGGGATAGGGCACAAAAAAGCCCTCGCGGGGAGGGCTATGCTATTAGCTTAGTGGGATTTTTATTTGTTCTTGAGGGTCAATTTTTTTTATTACCCTTGTGATCTCATATTTTGATTTTATTTTACTATCACTTAATAATTGAGTTGTTTTCAAGTTAACGAGAAGCATATCACCCTTTGAGAAGTTAAGTTCTCTGGTGTTCATTTTATTTATAAAATCAGGGTCTGATATATCAGCAAAAAATGGATATGAACCATCACTAAATCGCCATTTATTAGATTCATTAAAAGATAGGTTTATGATTTGTAATATTTTTTCCGATTCAGATTCAGATAACTTAACCTCTTCAATTGATTTGACTGAAAAGTATGATGATTCTTCTTTGCTGACCGTGGTGAAAGAGCTACCTTCGTCTAGAGTTACAGCAAAACTGGTTATTCCATCTATTTCTAACGGCTTGGTTATTATTTCATTCAAAGATTTTCTAATGTTTATATTTTTATATAATTCAATAACTTCTCTTTCAAAAATTTCTTCGTTTTCATCAATGAATACTTTCACGCCACCATTTTTAAGTGGTGTTATTTTTGTTATTGGCCTTCCTTTTGCCCACTTAAGCAATTGAAGCAAGCCCTTATATGTCTGCTTGCCTGCGTATGTAGAAAAGCCGACTATGGCAATAAGGTTTGCTGTTGCAGTTCCGGGCTTACCAGAAAAAAACTCAATTGCTGAGTTGAGCCAGCTGGTTACTGCAGTCAAATCAATACCAAAAGATCCTGATCTAAAAGAAGCTTTAACTTTGACAGAAACTTTAACGTCGTCGCCATAGATAACCCTGCCAGCCTCTTCGAATAATGCTGACATAGATATCAGTGCTGGGACCAAGTCCTTTACATCCATCTCATGGTTGTCTAAGGCAGGGCCATCATAAACAACTCTAAATTTCATATCGTCAATTTCTGCTTCATTTAGTTCCATTATTTTACCTGATCATTATCACAGTACTTTTGTGATACTTCAAATAGTGATTTGTAAATATGCATCGGCTACAACACCCTAAAACGTGTCGTCATCCAAAGAAGCAGCCACGGGCATCATCTTCAACGAGCCTAATGGCGTCAGAAAAACTGCCTAGCATTATTTCATCGTAGTTGTGCCAGTTGCTGTCTTTATCCATCCAAAACAGAGACCAAGAGCTGTTAGATTTGTCATGTGTAATTTTTGCTATCGGCTCTTGAGCTTGCCCGTCACTCCAAGTAAGGCGTCTTACTTCAAATATGACAACGGAGTCATCTTCAATGCTATAGCTTAAATCCAGCTCATCCCTTAGGTGTTCAGCAGGTCGGCGCTTTTCCATGAAAAACTCCATACACCGCTTAATGTTAGCTATCTCAATGTCGTTAAATGCCATGCATTCTCCTAAAACGTGTCGTCAGGCCGTCCAAAAATCATCTCGTAGAGTTGGAATATGGCATCATCATCAAAATCAAACCATACCAGCATTGCAATCACGGATAGTGCTGCGGTTATTTCTACCTTGTGCTGCTTGATACAACCCCATAATTTTTTCATATGAACGTGTCGTCTGGCCATTAAAACAGTGCTCGGCCTGTTTTTTCGCAAGCGTCTATATATTTAATTGGTTTAACGATAGCTGACACATAGTGCATGGTGTCAACTTGATCTGGTGATAGAGTAATGGGCTTGTGTGAGTTGTTTATACTGGAAAACTGATAGTCCCCATCACGAGTTTTGCTGAAAACCTTAATCATATTGTGACCTTCAACCGTGCGCACAAAAACTTCATCGCCAGATCTGACTGTTGTATTTGGCTCAACCACAACAAACTCGCCTGATTGAATGCGTGGCCACATGCTGTCACCTTTAACCTTCAACCCATATGCGTCTTTATCGTCGCTGTATATCTTCAGCCAGCCATTGTGAGCCTCGATCATATCAACAGCACCATCAACACCTAAGAACGCCTCACCGCGCACCTGAACCATTCCTGAAGGCACTGTGCCTATATATTCAATCTCATCTAGTTGGGTCTCGGAATCTAAATACCCAGCGGGCATCCCATAATCTCTTTCCAACCGACGCGCAGCTTTCTCTCCAAACGATGATTTGCCATTCATTAGTTGAGATAAAAAACTTTTTTCCTTGGTGGGGAGGGTTTTTCCCTCGAACCACCTAGAAAGATTTAGTTGTCTTATTTTTTTCATGTCCATTTTTATATTTTGATTAGTAATGACTAAACAAGCAAATACTTGACGTTTGGTTTAGTGTTTAATAAACTCCGTCTTAGAACGCATGGAGAATAAACATGGAATTAAAAAAGTATATTGACTCTCTTGAGTGGGGGGGCGCTAAGGCCTTAGCTGACCAACTAGGTGTTTCAAAGTCCTACCTATCTCAAATGGCATCGGGTTTAAGTTCTATTTCACCTAAACGATGCGTAGAAATTGAATTAGCTACAAATGGTGCAGTAACCCGTATGGATCTTCGGCCTAATGACTGGAATGAAATTTGGCCTGAACTAGAAGTTTCTTAATATTTTAGCTCTTTAACAATCGCAGGGTTCTTGACTGCTACGGAGTCGCTGATAAAGCGACAGATTTACCCACCAAACAATCCGCTCATATGGAATGAGCCACGGATCATTACTGCTGTTCCCAATATGGGAAGTAATCTAAGAAGGAATTTAACAAATGGAAAATGCAAAAAATATCAAAGTAGAGTGCTCATCAAACGAATTGATGACGTTTTACATCCAACAAATGTATTCAGTCGGTAATAACGGACTCGCTAAGGCGCTAGGAATACACCCATCAAAATCCAGTCGAGATAAAGCCAGAATATTCGATTTAGCTTGCCAGTTGGTGAGTAAGTTCGGATTGCCGCCTGACTCTGTAAATATCAGCGATAAGCCAACGAAAGTTGTTCTTGAAGGTGATTATGCAGAAAGGGTTATTCAAGCTCTTGAAGGGAAGGGAAAGGTTAAAAGAAAAGCCCCAACCACGGCGAATGATGAGGCTCAAATCAGTTTGGATATTTAACTATCAAAACAACTGTATCAACAACCAGTAATGGTGACAAGGGAAATTTAGTGTTTCCCTTTTTTGATACAGCAATCGAATAAGAGAATTATATCATGAAAAATAAACGAAATCATGACTTTAATTATCATGCAGTGCATAAAAACATCATGCGGGATAGGGAACTCAGGAAAGTTACCCCACTAGGGATAAAGCGACTTAGAGAAGCTTTTGAAGATGCAAAACTAAGGAATGCTCACAGGAAAGAACTATTGGGAGGGAAAACGCATGAGTAACGTTGCATATGCTGATTTTAGCAACAAGAACCACACTAGGAGTTCTCGCATGGATAACTCTAAGCTTGGTCACGTCGCGATATTCAGGAGCCTGCTTAACGCAAGCTGGGCAGAAGATACAGCTAAGCTTGCGCTATGGGTCAGATTACTAGGGCAGGCAAGGCATAAGCCAACAACAGTTGAGTTTGGTGGTGTGTCTTGGGATCTTCGGGCTGGTCAGTTGGTAACAAAAGCAAAAGTTTTAGCTAGAAAACTGAAGGATGCAAAGGGAAAAGAAAAGACTGAAAAACAAGTCAGAGACATGCTGGATTTTTTTGAGCAAGAAGGGATGATAACCCGCGCAGGTACACGACACGGAACAATAATCACAATCACAAATTACCTTGAATATCAGGCAAATTACGAGGTGACAAAGCAAGTTACTAATGAGGTGACAATCAAACCCAGTGATACCAACGTTCAGAGCTTAACTGAGGTTACTAACCCAGTAACAAAAGAAGTGAAACAGAATAAGAATGTATTTGAACAAGAAATAAATACTCCCCTAACCCCTCAAGAGGGGGATTGTGAAAAGTTAATTTCAACCAATCGAAAAAACAACATCCCCTACATCGAAATTATGAATGCGTTTAACGAGGCTGCTGGTGACAGATTACCAAACGCTGAATCCTTGAATGACAAGCGGAAACGAGCCATCTCAAAATTCCTGAAAGAACTCAAAGAGCCAACAGTCGAAGCGGCTAAAAACTATTTTGAGTATTTCATGAGTTCAGCTAAAGAGTTTTATTTCGGTGAAAACGATTCTGGTTGGAGGGCTAATTTCGATTATCTGCTAAGACCGTCGACAGTGTTAAAAACTAGGGAGGGATCGCTATGAATTACCAAGTGCCACACAGCCTAGAGACCGAACAAAGTGTTATCGGATCCCTACTGATTGACCCAAACAGCGACAATGCTCAACGAGTGTTTTCCGTGTTGAAGCCAGATGATTTTTACGGCACACACCACAAGATTATCTTTGAGCAAATGCGGTCAATGGCTAGCAAGCATCAACCGATTGATATCTTAACTGTAGCTGACAGCTTGAAAGCAACTGGAAGCGAAGGAACTACAGGTGGATTGGGTTATCTGGCTGAAATTGCAAAGAATACCCCAAGCACCGCAAACGTGCTCCATTACTCGAAGAAAATCAAAGAGTATGCCAATGAGCGCTATGCCATTGAGAAAATCAACGAAGCCACACGATTACTGATTGAGCCAAGCACTCTAAGCTTTGGTGAAAAAATGGAGTTAGTGCAGAAGCTGGTAACTGATGCAAGTGAAAACGGTGTTACCGGCCGAAAGTCAGGTTTGAAAAACATGGCTGAGCTATTGCCTGAATGGTTCGAAGGCGTAGAAAACATGTTTAACAATCCCGATCAGTTTGTAGGACTCAAGACAGGCATTAAGCCACTTGATGACATGCTGGCACCTAAATTTGTTGTGCGTGGTTCCCTATTCGTTATAGGTGCGCGTCCAAAGATGGGCAAGACAACCGTTCTAACTGAAATGGCTAAGAACGTTTCTGATGATGGACTTCCAGTGGCTCTGTTCAGCATGGAGATGTCCAATCAGCAATTGGTTGAGCGAATGGTAAGCCAGAAGTCAGGCTTAAACTCAGATATGTTCTATGGTGGCACAGAGGATGATTTCGAATGGTCGCTACTTGGAAAGGCTATCAGTGACTTGAGCGAAAAGCCTAACATTTGGGTCGATGACACAGCAGGGATGACACTTGAACACATTCAGTCAGAGTGCCGGAAGTTGAAGCGCAAGGTTGGGAAAATCGGGTTTATCGGCGTGGATTATTTAACGCTGATGAAAGCTGGCAAAGCAGACCGTAACGATATTGCCTACGGTGAAATTACCAAAGGTCTCAAGCAACTGGCAAAAGAGCTTGATACCACAGTGGTATTACTCACACAGCTAAACCGTAAATTGGAAGATAGAACCAACAAGCGACCTATGCCAAGTGATAGCCGTGACACCGGTCAGATCGAGCAGGATTGCGATTACTGGATGGGAATATACAAAGACTCAGTTTACAACGACAAAGCCGACAAGACGCTCACAGAACTTATTGTGAGACTTAACCGCCACGGTAAAACGGGAACAGCATTTGTAGACCAGAAAGGGCTTTGCTTATTCGACACCGATCAAACTCACGCAATGGCTCGAGCTGATATGGCAACCGCCAACCGTAACACACCAAATCATAAGGACTTCTAGATGAACACAGACAAGCGAGTTATGTGCTACCGATGTCTACACATCTACAATTTACTAGATGCAAAATTAATCAAAAATAAGCGACTTACTCACACCAAAGACAAGTGTTGCCCTAAGTGTGAATGCAAAGTTTATTTTTCATAATAAGGATTTTTAGGATGAACAATATCGACTTCAAACTTGTATTTGAATTACTCGACAAAATGGAAGAGCGCGCTAATCGAATTAAAGAGCTAAATCAGTCAATTAAGCGAGGTGTTGAGTGATGAAAGGCATTCTATTTCACAAGGATTATGACTATTCAGCATCCAATGAGTGTTTTAAAAACTATGAATTACTACTCGATAAGCAGCAATCACAAGAAGTAAAACTATTCTATTTTGATAGCGCCAAACCAAAAAGCAAAACGCCCAATTTGGATCGAAAACTTAATCGATGCTTCCCAAGAGGAAGGGCGTATCTAAAGGTTTCTAACTCAGAGGTTTTTAACAGAATGTAACCTACTTTAAGAGAGGGTTGAGTGATGAAAGGAACAACGTTAACAGGTGGAGGCATCTAATGCAGGGAACTAATTGGGTTAAGTGTAGCGAGACATTGCCAGAACTAGACGCACCAGTATTTGCTGGATGGTTCAGAGGTAATGGAGAGTTTGTATACCACGTTTTCATGCGTTCTGATACATGTGGAGAAGGTTGGATTTGGTCGCGTTCTTACAGCCATTTTATCAGCGATAACGATGAGTTTATTGAAGATGATAATTACCCAATAACGCACTGGATACCTTTACTACTCCCACCAATGCCAGAGGGTGAATGATGAACATCACCAAATTACCCATCGATAAAAAATTCCAAGCTAATGGTGAGCTATCTAAACGCTTGCTGGAATTAATCCACGAATATGACGGTGAAATAAGCTTAGCTGAAGCAATAGGGGTTATTGAGATTGTTAAGTTAACGCTAATTGGTGAACAGGAGAGCTAACAGTGAGTGACCCAGTAGAAACAATGGTCTATTACGTTAACTTCAATACGAATCGCAGATTCTGGATATTAAAAATATCAGCTTATGGCGATGAGGATCACTTTAAGTTTCAGGCTAAGCCAACCAGGAAACAAATCAGGAAATTTAAAAAACGATTCATTCGTGAAGCCAAAGAAGACTCTGAATATTTCGTTGAAATGGTAAGGATGATGCAAGGAGTTTAACTTGGAAGCAGATTTCCTCTTCCACGAATCAACCAAAAATACCGCATGGCAACACCTCAAAGAAGTTCTAGCAACAAACCAACCACACCGAATCATTATCAAGCCTTGGAAGTCCACACGCTCACTATCTCAGAATGCAACTTTCCATATGTGGTGTGGAGAGATAAGCAAGTATCTGTGTAAAAACAAAGCTAATTTCACGCCTGAAGCTGTCAAGGACATGTTAAAGCACACATTTCTAGGCTACGAGGTGGTAGAGATGATAGACGCTACTACACAGGATATAGAGCGCGTCAGGACACTACGAAAAACATCAAAGTTAGATACAGGTGAAATGTTCCACTTCATGGAGCAGGTTGAGTGTTGGGCGGCGGGTATAGGTTGTCTCGTGACGATACCGAAAGAATCACAGTACATGAAACTCAAGGAGCAGCAAGAGAGATGAATATTGGAATAGCAGAGCTAATAGCAAAAAAATTTAAAGTTGGGGATATTGTTCACTCATCAATGCTTCGTGACATAAGCAATAGCAAAAGACATGTGAACTGCTATTCAGTTGTGTTGAGAGAGCTAGCTGATGCAGGGGTACTTAAAAAGCTAAAAATGAGCAGTCGAAACAGGGAGTATCGCGTTATCGCTGATGTGAATATTGCTATCGATGCAGAGATTAAGCGAAGGAAAATGCCGCGAAAGATTGGCGTTGTCATCACTCCATTTGCAAACGCATTTCCGAATCACTTAGTGCAAAAGTTCAATGAATCGATAGCGAGGGTGAGAGCATGAAAAACGAAGCAGAAGCGTTTATGAGCGCATTAACAACACTCAAGCTATGTTGGGTTATCCATAAGTCCAATGAAGCCGTCAGGAAGTGTGCAGGGCTATTAAAGCGCAAATTTAAAGAGCATTTAGCGTATGAAGCAATGCGGAAGATTGAAGGTAGTAGTAACCCGATGTTGGTTATTGCGCTTGCAGAGTGGGAGTTGGGGAAATGATTAGAACCCGACACATAATTCTATTCTTTTCGATTGTTACTTTGGTTATAGGTCTTGTGGGGGTGTAGATGCAAAAGCCGAGAAAATCGGTGCGGCGAAAATGTAAAATATGCAAAGTAATATTTCACCCGTCGTACGATAATATTTGGTGGTGTTGTCCGGAACATGGAGCAGAATTAGCAATCAAGCGACGAAGTAAGGAGAGAGAAAAACTAGAAGCTAAACTCAAGAAAGAGCAGAAACAAAAAGAAGTAAAAGCCCGCGATAAACTCAAAGCCCGCAAGTTAGCAGTAAAACCCCTCTCATATTTCAGACAGCAAGCCCAAGTAGCATTTAATCAATTCATCCGACTTCGAGACCGTAATGAGCCTTGCATTAGTTGTGGTGAAACCAATCCTCCTGATCTTCACGGCGGTCAATGGGACTGTGGTCATTTTTTGTCTGTTGGTGCTCATCCTGAACTCCGATTTGAAGAGAGAAATGCATACAAACAATGTAAATCATGCAATGCGGGGGCGGGGAAATATTCACATAAAAATGCCACCGTTACTCAGAAATACGAGCTGCGGCTGGTTGAAAGGTTTGGACAGGAGTTGGTTGACTGGTTACGTGGCCCGCATGAGATACCACACTGGAAGCGAGAGGATTATATCCGAATCCGCGATGAGTACAGGGCCAAAGTGAAGGAACTGAAGAAAAAAGGAGACTTCGATGTGTAAGTGCAAAGTTGTCGGTTGTGACCGCCAAGCCATGTATAAGTCGCAGATGGTTTGCCAAATGCATTATTTCAGGATGATGAGAACAGGAAGCTACAAAAAGAAAGGTCGGTCGTTAAGAACTCATAATGCGAAGGGGTATCAGATGCTATATCTACCAGATCATCCATTAGCAATGAAGAACGGATATGCATATGAACACCGCGTCGTTATGCACCAGTTACATGGCGATAACCCAATGAATTGCAACAAGTGTGGGAAAGCGATTGATTGGAGTACGGTGCATGTAGACCACATCAATGAAGATGTTAAAGATAATTCGCCAGAAAATCTTAGGTTCTTATGTAACGGATGTAATGTGATGAGAACTAGAAAGCATCAGAAAGAACACACCAAGAAAAGGAGAGTGGGTATTACATGTAATGGAATAACGTTGACGGCAACAGAGTGGAGCAGAATGCCCAATGTTAAAGTTTCAAGAGGAACAATTTCCAGAAGAATAAAAAATGGCTCTTCACCGTATGACGCTATTTATGGAGAAAAAGAGACGCACATATCAACTCTCCCTAAAAGTGGTTACACCCCTAAATATAAAAATACCCACGTTGATTCCTGCATAACCCACTACCGAGCCAAGTTAAAGGAGCTGAAAGATGTTCACTGACATAGAAGCAGCAATTGAAGAATGCCGATACCGAGCAGAGACAGAAGCGACAGGGAAAAAGCCTAAACGTTATCTTTCCATCGTTCAGAAAAAACATGGCTTCATGGAAGTTGTAGAGACGAGCTGGGCTAGAAGAATGAATCTTCCGATAATGTATTCAGTCGGTTGCGATAGATATCACACGGTATTGCCGGAGGTAAGATGAACCTAGAAAGCGCTGTTAAATATCACTTCGCCAAAACAACATCAATATCAGATGCGCCTAGCTCAACATCGCCAGATAGATTAACCGTCACTGATGTCATGGGGGCTTTTGGATATTGTCAAAGTAAAGAGTCATTCGGCTTTTCTGCGTTCTCGGGAAAGATGGAGATAAGCCAGAATGACAAAGTGAAAGCGATACAACTTTTAACTCGGCATGCGTTGAATCATTGCGATAAGGTTCCAGCCTTACGCAAGCTCGATATGAATGTTAAGCGAAAGGTAATGCAAATACTCGCAAAATTCGCTTATGCAGATTATTGCAGATCGGCATCAAGTGTTACTGAGTGCGTAAAGTGCAACGGATCAGGTTTTAAGGTAAAGACGATTAAGGTTAAAAAAGTCTTTGGTAAAGAAGTTCGCATTATTGATGACACTGAGTCATGCACTTGTGATAAGTGTAACGGTAAAGGTTATGTTTCTTGTGCATGCAATGACTGCAAAGGGCGTGGTATGGCAATAGACAGGGAAACGTTAAGATTAACCGGTGAAGCTGTCAGTAGGCCTTGTAAGCGTTGCTCTGGTCGTGGCTATGAGCGAATACCTGCATCGAAAGCTTTTCAATCTGTGTCTCACTTAGGGGTTACGATTGATCAATGGAAACGTTCGGTTAGCAAATTTTATGAATCTTTGGTGGTTGAGTGTGAAAAAGGAGAAAGTAACGCAGATTACATACTAAAAAAGGTAACAAATTAAAAACGAATACTTCTAACGAATGAATTGACTTTTGCACTTTTTTGTGTAAATATCGTTCTAACGATGGGTTATTGCCATTTCGTTGAGGATAACAAGATAAAAGAGGCGGCACTTGTTATCGATCCCGCCTAGTTGGTCACTTCGTCTATTTGGACTGGAACTCCAACCACATCGGCTGAGAGGTCGAAAGAGGGTAAGAGATTACCTGCTGATTACGGGCTGAAAAGTTCCGGTTCTAGAGCCTCACTTCGGTGGGGCTTTTTGCATTGCAAGGGTTTATATGCTTGATGAATTCGAGTGAGCATAAAAAAACCACCAACTTTTTAGGATGGTGGCAAAAGATTGCAAATCATGTTTATAGCTAAACCAAAAAAAACTCTTGGTCGTCTTTTATTTTAACCAACCAATTAAAAAAAAGAAACAGGCTTTATCTGACAGTCTATTTATAACTGGTTGGTATTGTTCCGATATCGGAATTCCGATATCGCCAATTAAAGCTGTAAGTAATCCTTACAAGCTCAACTCTCCGGAATTTCCGGATGGTTCACATTCAACAGGTCGCCTAGTGCGGCCTTTTTCGTATACAGCCGCCACAGAATCACTACTATCACTCACTTTCACTGAGCGTCTGTGCGCGGCTTTCTATTAACTAATTCCTCCAGTAAAGGGGGTGAGTATGGATCATATGAAAGAAAACCCCGAGTTCTGGGATAACGTATTTCAAATTATTGCTGCTCATAAGGAGCAAGGTATTAGCGCATCACTAGCAACAGGTATGGCGATTCTACGCGGCAAGTACAACGGCGGCGGTTGGAAGAAGACGCTATTTGATGGCGCTATGTGTGCACTATTTGCATGGTTTGTAAAAGACCTTCTAACACTGCTTGGTCTTAACCATGAGTTGGCATATCTGGCCAGTGTATTCATTGGGTATGTCGGCGTGGATGGCCTGAGTAAAATTATTAAAGGCAGGGCGGGGGTGAACAATGACTAAGCAAGCGCGAGGCATTCGCAATAACAACCCTGGTAACATTGATTACAACAAAGCCAATAATTGGAAAGGGCAATTGCCGCATGACCCAAGTATTGAACCTCGCTTCTGTCGATTTGAAAGCCCTGTTTATGGTATTCGTGCATTGATGGCACTACTTCGTACCTACCAGCGTAAGTACGGGTTAAAAACTGTATCAGGCCTGATTGACCGCTGGGCTCCGACGAATGAAAACAACACCCGAGCATATATTAACGGTGTAGCTAAAGAGTTGGGTGTATCGCCTACTGATGTTATCAGTCTTTATGATAAGGCAACCACAATTAAACTGGCCAAGGCAATCATTCGTCATGAAAATGGCACGCAACCCTACGATGAGGCTATGTTCGAAAAAGCGTGGAGTTTGCTGTGAAAAGGCTTATAGCTTTAGCACCGTTTATTTGCTGGCTGTTGCTATTCATATTTGGCTTAATACTGACATATCAGATGGTCAAAGTGAGTAAAGAGAATGGAAAGCTCATTGAGCAATTATCAACAAGCCAGCTACTAAACCAAGTAACCCAATCAGCAATAACTCTTCACTATCAAGCATCGCTCGACAACATCAAAGCAAAGCAATTAGAGGACTCAGAACATGTCAAAGTTAAGACTGTTATCAAAACAGTACTCAAAGACAATGAGTGCGCTAATACTGCTGTGCCTGACGATGTTGTTAGTGAGTTGCACAAGTACAAAAGAGGTATTGATTCCCGTTCAGTCTCCACCAATACCAGCACAGTTAACCGCTGATTGTCCTCAGCCTGATATTCCTGAAAAAGTGGACTGGGGCGACATGCCACAACTGCTAGTTGATGCGATGAATTCAATAGCAAAGTGCAATTTAGATAAGAAAGCCATTCGAGAAATCGAAAAAGCGAGGATTCCCCCGCTTTAACTTATTGAAGGTTTGAAGATGAAACAGGAACACGATTCAATTTCTAAATCTCCTATTAACGGGAAAAGTCCCGAGGAAATATTAGAACACTTTAATAAATATAACTTCGTGGACGATCACGGACACCGACTTGAGTTCTGTCAGGACTTTATTGATCTTGTGACTCTTGCCACAAAGTCAAATAAGTCTTAACTCTCGACAAGAAAGCAATACGGGAAATTGAACAACAAAGAAATGCCCCAGATATCGAGGCAAAGTAGAGAATAATAGTTCATGAATGTAACGTCACTATACGTTAATCGTGGATAACCACAACATTAAAAAGGTAGTAATCTCAAGTAGATATTACAAATCTGAGCCTCGCAAAATAGCGGGGCTTTTTAATGGAGAAATATCATGGCAACGCAGGGTTTTGATAAGCCAGATCAATTCCGGGAAGAACTGGATAAAAGCATTCCGAAAGAATAAAAAAAGCCCACACACCGCGGGCTAAGTACATCTGTTGAACTAATGAATATCACATTAAATGTAGTTGACGCATTCAAAATATGCAAGCGAATAATGAGCCTCTGAGAAATCAGGGGCTTTTTAATGGCAAAAAAATAGCCCCTGGTGTTGAGGCTTGAAAAGGAAATTATCTTTGCTGTGTACATCTTAAGGACGGCACTAATTCTATACAGAGTTTATTCAATTAGTTACATGGTAGTTAAAAATAAGTTTAATTATGTAAATTTATTTATCTTCCAATGAATCAGAGGCTTTTTAATAGGTGTAATTATCCCACCATTTAAGGGGGTGATCGCTATCTTGACTGCTAGGAACAGACTAGAAGTGGCTTAGCAGTGTATCGCTAGGCTGCGAACTCTACGCATTTCACCGCTCATTCACAGAGCAATTCTAAAACGTCGAATCCAATCACTTTGATATGAGCCTTCGAGGAAGTCAGTTATAGCTGGCGAGCTTCGACGGGCTGATTTTCTATGTGAACGAGGGTTCATTTCAAATGTAGGTAATACGTTATGAATAATATTATTCCTCTCGAATATGATGGGCACCCTGTGCGTTTTAATAACGACGGATGGATCAATGCTACCGATATAGCAGCTAAATTTGGGAAAGTGCCCAATGAGTGGGTCAGACTTCCTGAAACAATAGCCTATATTCAAGCACTTGAAGGTAGATACGGGAAAATCCCGTATGTAAAAACTAGCAAAGCTAGGAAAGATAGGGGTGGCGGAACATGGCTACACTCTAAATTAGCCGTGCGTTTCGCTCGCTGGTTGTCTGTTGATTTTGAAATATGGTGTGATGAACAAATTGATGCTCTTATCCGTGGCAATATGCCAGTTTATAACGATGAGAGAATCAATGCGATATTCTTACTTGATAAGCCAACATCATGGGAGAAGCGCTTTCAACAACCTTTCTATCAAACATTAAGCCGAATGTCTGGTTTGCCTTATTCTGGTCATGTTGGTGGTTGTCCATCGCTATTCGGGATGATAACAGCTAAGTGGGTATACCAAGCCGTGTTGCCTGATTCTGTTTATGAAGAAGCTAAGCAGATGGCAAAGGACAGTAAAGATAAAATACACCAATACCTAAAACCAGAAGCTTTACAACTGGTGCAGGATCAATTAGTTGCTGTCACTACTTTAGCTAACGGTTGCATTGACTATAAAGACTTTGAAGCTAGATGTGTTCAGGCTTTTGGTAAGTCAGGAATGCAAGGGCTTCTAGTTTTTCCAAGTCATCAACAGTCATCACACTCTGCAACATTACAATAGGCCCTAGCGGCCTTTTTTATTGGGTGGAATATGAAAACAGGAACACTGCATTACAAAATGACACTGCGCCGTTACATGTACCCATTGTCTATTATCGGCGCTTTAATTCACAGCACTTGGCTAATGAAGCTCTGCTACAAGAAAGAAATTGTGTTTAAAGAAATTTAAAGGGATGGATATGGGACAACAATCTAAACAGGTTGGTTGCCCTAGCAAGCTGACTGATGAGCTAATCGCTAAGGCTAAGGAATACCTGTACGGCGGTTACAAAGAAAACGAAGGTCAGGTAATACCAAGTATTGCAGGGTTGGCGTGCTATTTAGGCATTGCTCGCTCTACTGTTTATGAATACGCAAAGCAGGATAGTTACTTAGGTCATGAGTTTTCGGACACGTTAGACGGAATTATGGCATTTCAGGAAATGAAGCTAATTAATAGCGGATTGACTGGCGACTTTAACGCAACAATCACTAAGCTAATGCTGGCCAATCATGGTTACAGTGAGAAGCAGGAAGTGGATCACAAGTCATCTGATAGCTCAATGTCACCAACAAAAATAGTTTTAGTTGCTGGGGGTAGCAATGACGGTAGCGAGGATTGAAATTCCACCTAAACTGGTTCCAGTTTTCGAGAACGAAGGTGTGCGATACCGTGGCGCATATGGTGGGCGTGGCTCCGCAAAGACGAGAACATTCGCATTAATGACAGCTATCCGTGGCTATATGGCTGCAATGAATGGTCAATCTGGGGTGATACTTTGCGCTCGTGAGTACATGAACTCGCTTGAAGAATCCTCGATGGAAGAAGTTAAACAAGCTATCAGGTCTGTGCCTTGGCTAAGTGATTTCTACGAGCTTGGCGAGAAATACATTCGCACTAAGTGCCGCTCAGTTAGCTATGTTTTCGCAGGGTTGCGACATAACTTAGATAGCATCAAATCCAAGGCGAGAATATTAATCGCATGGGTTGATGAGGCTGAATCAGTATCAGAAATCGCATGGACAAAACTTGCTCCTACGGTTCGTGAAGCTGGCTCTGAAATATGGGTGACATGGAACCCTGAGAAAGATGGCAGTGCAACAGACAAGCGCTTTAGAAAGGAGCCACCCGATAACGCAATTATTGTCGAGATGAACTACGATGATAACCCATGGTTCCCGTCAGTGCTTGAAGAAGAACGCTTGAGCGACCAATCCCGCCTAGACCCGAACACATACGCATGGATATGGGAAGGCGCTTATCTTGAAAACTCTGATAAGCAGGTGTTAGCGAATAAATACGTTGTTAAATCGTTCCCTGATGACCTGTGGAAGAAAGCAGATAGGTTGCTTTTCGGTGCCGACTTTGGTTTTGCTAAAGACCCTAACACGCTTATTCGCATGTTTATCTTAGATGACTGCCTGTACATCGAGCGCGAGGCTTACGGTGTAGGCGTTGAACTTGACCACATGCCAGCTTTTTACGATGAAATACCCGAAGCTCGTAAGTGGCCTATCAAAGCCGATTCAGCGCGTCCGGAAACAATCAGTTATCTGAAGCGACAGGGATTTAATATTTCAGCCGCTAAAAAGTGGCAGGGCAGCGTAGAAGATGGCATCACATACTTGCGTGGTTTCAAGCAAATTATCATTCATCCTCGCTGTAAAGAAACAGCAAAAGAAGCCCGCCTCTACTCATACAAAACAGACCGCATCACTGGTGAAGTGCTTCCCGTCATTGAGGATGAGTATAACCACTGTTGGGATGCGGTTAGGTATGGTCTGGATGGGTATATCACGCAAAAATCTAACGCAGGTCTACTGGTTCCAAAAAGATTACTGAGGCGATAATGCAAGAAAACATGAAACTAGCCGTCAATCACTTAGTGAATGATGCGATAGCTCGTGCCCGTATGGCTTTGGTAAATCCAACCATGGGGCTTGATGCTAAGCGATCATCAGCTTGGTGCGAATACGGATTTAAACAAGATTTAACCTTTGATGATTTATACAAACTATTTCGCCGTGGTGGGATTGCATACGGTGGAGTGACTAAACTAATTGGTACATGTTGGAAAACAGCGCCACAAGTTATTGAAGGTGAAAAAGCAGATAAATCTAAAGATGAAACTGGTTGGGAAAAATCTTTCAAAAAAACAATTAACAAGCGCATATGGAAAGAGTTTAAAGAGGCAGATCAGCGCCGTCTTGTAGGTCGCTATTCTGGCCTAATCCTTCACATCAATGACAATGGTAAATGGCACGAGCCGGTTAAAGCCTCCAAGCTTTTGAGAAGGGTTACTCCTGCATGGGCTAGTGCTATCAAACCTACTGAGTGGGTTACTGATATTAACTCGCCTGACTACGGTCAGCCGAAGATGTGGCAATACACCGAGTCACTACCCAATGGCGGCACTAGAAACATCAATATTCATCCTGACCGCGTGTTCATTCTAGGTGACTACTCCATTGATGCGATTGGCTTCCTTGAGCCAGCCTACAACGCATTTGTGAGCCTTGAAAAAGTCGAAGGCGGTTCTGGTGAGTCATTCCTAAAAAATGCAGCCAGACAGCTGTCAGTGAACTTTGACAAAGAGGCCAAGCTTGATGACTTAGCAAGAGCCTACGGTGTTGAGATGTCAGAGTTGCAGGAGATTTATAACGATGTTGCTAGGGAAATAAACATAGGCAATGACGCAGTTATGATCACTCAGGGAGCTAACGTTAACCCGTTAGTTACTGCTGTATCAGACCCAACGCCTACATATAACGTCAATCTTCAAACTGCCGCCGCAGCAATGGATATCCCATCGAAAATACTCGTCGGCATGCAAACAGGAGAAAGAGCGAGCACTGAAGATCAGAAGTATTTCAATTCACGCTGCCAATCACGCAGGGAGGGTGAGCTTTCATTCGAAATAGAGGACTTCATTGATCACTTAACACGAATCAAGGTTCTAGAGCCTATTGCTGAGAAAACGGTTATTTGGGATGACCTGAACGAGCAATCAGCTACTGAGAAGCTCGATAGTGGTGAAAAGATGAGCCGTATAAATCAAGCATCACTAGCAACTGGCGAGCCTGTATTCACCGTTGAAGAGATTAGAACGGCAGCAGGGTATGAGAATGATGGTAGCGACCCGCTAGGTGAATTCGATGAAAATCCAGAAGATAAGGACCGCTATAAGGGCAGGAACGAAAGCCGATCCAACAGCGGTTGATAAATTGGAGCGCGGAGCAATGAAAGCCTTTGCAAAGCGCATTAAAAAAGTATCACAAGGCTACATACAGCTACTCAATAGAATCCCATCCGAGCCTGTAGTTAATAAAAAATACCAATTCGACCTAGACCCTAATTATCTGTCAATCATCTTGAGAGATGGTGAGCTCATGGTCGATGAGGTGTTATTGCAGGGTGGTGAATTCAATAACTTCTTTTTCAATGAGTACGTCAGCACAGCATATGAGCGAGGAACGGCGCAGGAATATGCAAACCTAGCGCAGCAATCGACAGCATATGCAGCGACGCAACAAAGCGTAGCAACGATATTGCTTAGTGAGCCTTATCAGCTTCGGATGGCGTTAGTTCGGGCTAGGGTGTTTGAAGAAATGAAAGGGCTGTCTGCGCAAGTCAAAGCAGATATGGCGCGCATTCTTACCGATGGTATAGCGAGGGGGCTAAATCCTCGTGAAGTTGCTAGAAATCTGAATGAGCAATCAGGCATCGAAATCCGTCGTGCTAATCGAGTGGCCAGAACGGAAATCACAACGGCATTACGCCGAGCCAGAATGGATGAGGCTGATAAGGCTAGTGAGGTTCTAAACCTTGAAACTCGGCAGGTCCACATATCCGCGCTTAGTCCAACAACACGACCTAATCATGCATCACGTCACGGCAAAATATTTACCACTGACGAGCAGCGTGATTGGTGGGCTAGAGATGGTAATTCAATCAACTGCAAGTGTTCGACGGTGACTATTCTGACTGACAAAGAAGGTAGGCCGTACAACGATACGTTGCTCAATAAACTGAAAGAGGAAAAAGAAGCCATGAAAGAACGTGGTTACCAATGGGCGGAGGAATAACGATGCCGATTCAAGTAAACGTCACGACCAAGGTTAATAGCGCATCAATCAGGCGTGAAACCTATAACGGCCGTGAGCACATCATCATCCCGAGTTACACACTGCCAGCAAACGTGATCATGAATGGCGGATTGTATCCAAGCACTGAAATCGATGCTCATTACAGAGGTCTAGAAGGCACTCTTGCTCCGCTTGGGCATCCGACGGTAAATGGTGAGTTTGTATCAGCTTTGTCGGCTGAGGGCATCAATCAGGGGCATATTGGGGCGTGGAATCGAAATGTAGAGAAGGTCGGTAATCGAATCTATGTCGAAAAGTGGATTGATGTAAACAAGGCAAAAGAATCTGAAGGTGGTCGCGAAGTTTTGGCAAGGGTAGAAGCGCTGGAAAGCGGCGAAAGCTCAGAGCCAATTCATACCAGCGTGGCTGTTTTCTTGGAGAAACTCGAAGCCAACGAAGAACAGAAAGCGCAAGGCTATAACTGGATTGCAAAAATTCACAGAATGGATCATGACGCAATATTACTTCATGAATCTGGTGCAGCAACACCAACTCAAGGTGTTGGGATGATGGTTAATGCTGACCAAGCAACTGAGATGCAAATCAATAACGGCGCGCTCACTGGCGAAACCTATCGCGAGAAAGAACACAAGTTAACGATGGCGGCTCGCAAGCAGTTTGCTACTGGTGGTGAGTTTGTATGGGTATCTGATTTCACTGATACACACGCAGTCATCATCGTAGATAACGGCACGGCTAAATTGCATTCCTACACTAACGAAGATGGCGTTATCACATTTGATACTCAAGGCGAAGAAGTGGAGCGCCAAGAGTCATGGGTCAAAGTGGTAACAAATAAACTTAAATCGGTATTCAGTAAACCGCAGGCAAGCCCTGCAATCAATAACAGTACGGAGGGCGACATGCCTTTAACTCAAGAAGAAAAGAAAGAACTCGTAGGTGATATTGCTCAGGCATTAGCAGCGAACCTTGCTGAGCAACTAAAGCCAATCAATGAAAAGGTTGATGCGTTACAGGTTAACCACAAGAAGCTGGAAGAATCATTAACCGCAAACCAACGTGCAGAAGAAGCCGAAATGCGCAAAGAGGTAGCAGCTAAATATGGCGAAGTGGTTGCAAATTCACTACAAGGCCAAGCATTAATCGATATGCACAAGCAACTCGGTGAAGCAGCATCATTAGCTGGCAACTCAGTCGCACAGCAAGAGCAAGTTGGCGCACCAAACCCAGCGGAATACTTTAAGGGAGCTCAATAATGGCTACTAGTCGTTACCGCCGTGTAAATCTTGACGGCAAATCAATCACAGAAACACGCGCAGCAAAGGCGAATGTGTTGCCCGGTACTTTCGTGGTTATTGATGCAGATGATGAGTTTGCACAAGCCACAGCATTAACTGGTCGCATCTACATTACCAATCCAGCGTATCACCAAGGTCTGACAATTCGTGATGCTATTCCTGCTGGTGACTCTGTTGTCGGTGAGTATGTAGAAGAAGGTCGAGAGTTGGCTGTATTGGTTCCTGCTGGAACTTATAAAAAAGACTCTCCGATCAAGCTTGGTGCTGATGGTAAAGGCGCTCTTGCATCTGCTGATACAGAATCAGTAATTGGCTACTCTCAAGATGAAGTGACGCTAAAAGATGATGATTTCATTCGTGTTCGCTTTCGTGTTGGCACTGTAGCTACTGCAACTACTGATTAATAAAAAGGAAAAAACATGTTTTATACTGCTGAAACTTTAGCAACAAATAGCCGACTGCAACGTCAGTGGGATAGCCTATGGGCTACACGTAATATCTATAACACGCAACATAACTTGATGATTAACCAGTATCAGAACGTGATGGACGGTGAGACGTTAGCGGCAAACCAAGTTGGCGGCTTCACTCGTGAATTTTGGGCTGAGATTGACCGTAATATTATCCAACTCCGCGGCCAAGAAACAGGCATGGAAATCGTCAATGATTTAATGGGCCTGCAAACAGTGTTACCAATTGGCAAAACAGCGAAACTGTATAACGTGGTTGGCGATATTGCTGATGACGTATCAATCAGCATCGATGGTCAAGCACCATATTCGCATGATCACACTGGATACGACTCAGACGGTGACCCAATTCCAGTATTCACCGCAGGTTATGGTGTTAACTGGCGTCATGCGGCAGGGCTAAGCACTGTTGGCATCGACTTAGTGTTAGATTCTCAAACCGCGAAGATGCGCCAATTCAACAAGAAAATTGTTAATTACTTCCTGAATGGTGACGACAAAATCAGCGTTGATGGTTACAAAGGCCAAGGCATGAAGAATCACCGCAACACAGCGAAAATCGACTTGGGAGCTTCTGGTGCTAATATCGATTTAACCACTGCTGACTTGCCTGCATTGTTAGCGTTCTTTGGTTTTGGTGGTGCGTTCGGCCAGACTGCATTCAACAACAAAGTAGACGCTTACGATGTTATGTGGGTGAGCTATGAGGCATGGGGTAACCTGATTAAGCCTACAGTGGTTGCGGTTGGCGCAGGTGCTGGCAATAGCGTAGTGAATGGTCGTGTTATCGACACATTACTGCCGTATGCTGGCGTGAAAGAAATTCGCCCGACTTATGCGCTTAAAGGTACTGAGTTCATTGCGTATCAGCGTCGCAAAGATGTAGTGACTCCTTTAGTTGGCATGGCGACTGGTGTTGTTCCTAAGCCTCGTTTTATGCCACAGGATAACTACAATTTCCAAATCATGTGCGCGGCAGGTCTGCAAATCACTCGTGATGGCGAAGGTAAGTCTGGCGTGGTTTATGGCGCGAAACTGAGCTAAGGAGATAAAAATGGCTAAGTATGAAGTTATTATCCCTTGGTATGGTGTCGAAAAAGGTGAGGTTGTTGATATTGAAAGCCTTCACCCCGCACTGAAACCAAATGTTCGGAAGTTATCAATTGAGGCTGCTGAATTAATCCCATCCACACCGAAAGCCAAGTCGAAGAAAGACAAAGAAGAATAGCCGCGAAAGCGGTTTTTTATGCCCTCGAAAGAGGGCTTTGCTTTGTGAGGTAATCATGATCACAAAAGAGCAAGCCAAAGAATACCTGACGGGGCAGGGAATAGAGTTGCCTGATTTTATTCTCGACGCGTTGATTGAGCAGGTCGGCAGCATTCAGGAATGCCTTGATAAGCATTATCCAGCGGCAACCGCACTATTGATTCAGATGTATTTACTTGCACTCATGGCGCTTGGTCAGGGTGATAAGTATATCATCTCGCAATCAGCCCCCAACGGTGCGTCACGGTCATTTCGGTATCAATCCTTTGGTGATAGATGGAAAGCGGCTATATCGCTTCTACGTAGCTTAGATAAGTACGGATGTGCTAATGGTCTAATCCCATCTGACCCGACTCAAACGGCGCATGCTGGATTGTGGATAGCTAAAGGCGGATGTATGTGCGGAGGTGGTCGATGAGCGCTACCGCTAATTGGTCATATACCAACATCGCAACAATTTACCCTGTCATTCATGGTGGCGGCGAGTGGGGGGATGAAACTACCTACGGGCCTCCTTATCTTATTGACTGCACATGGCAATCTAGTAATGAAGTTGTGAAAGACGATATGGGCAAAGAGTTCGTCACCAATAACGTTTTTTACACTGAATTGAAGCGTAGCGGTGTAGATGTTCAAAAGCCAGAGCGCGGGTTCTACATTGCCAAAGGCGATACCACTTCTCAATCTGACCCGAGAGTCGCAGGAGCTGACATCATCATCACAGTTAAAGAAGATGATATGAGCTTTTTCGGGGAAGAGCCAGATTATGAAATAAGGACTTGATATGGCTGGCAGAGTTAGAGGGCTTGACAGTGCAAGGCGCAATACACGAGCGTTTATTAACGCAACAACAAAAAAAGCGGAAACAGCAATACATAAAGCGATCCTTGTCGGTGCTGAGCTGTCTGCTGTGTATACCCCTATTGACACATCAACGCTAATTAATTCGCAGTTTCGCGAAACTAAAGTGAACGGCACTCGCATAACGGGGAGGGTTGGTTATAGCGCAAGTTATGCGGTGTATGTCCATGACCCTAAAGTGAAACAAAACTTTAGGCGTAGCTCTGCGAAAAAAGAGTTTCTTAAATCTGCTTTCGAAGAGTCTGAGGAGCGTATACATGAAGTGATAACAAGGGAGCTGAGAGTGTGATTATTGATGATTTTCTTGACTACTTAAAGCGCGGTGGACTTACTGATGGATTCATTGTTCAACGCTTAGACTGGAAAGAGCGTCCAGAAACTAAAATCCAGCAATATATTGTTATCCGCCCTGCCAGTGGTTCTGGTCGGTTGGGTGAGTTGAGTGCAGATGATTATGTAGATGTTATTCTCGTGTCCGCACAAGATGACCCAATTCCCGCATTAACTCGCGCTGATGAAATACTCAAATATGTCGCGGCAAATCCTAGTGACTGTAATCTCAACTCAGTTTTTAACATGGGTGGGCTGCCATCAGGAATTGTAACCACAGAAAACCGAACGATATTCAGGCTCTCATTCCGCTGCTTATCATAAACAAACAAATCTCAAACTAGGTCGCCAATGTGCGGCCTTTTTTATTTTCTATAGAAAGAGGTAAAACATGGCTAACTGCCCCGTACAAACTAACAAGTTGATTGGGCGCAATGCAGTTATTCGTATTGCTCCTGGCTGCCCTGACCAAGTTCCAGCGCAGTCTGCATTTAAGCGGATTGGCGCGATTACAACAAAGTCCTTTGATTTATCACCAAATTCGATTACGTCAGAGGCAGACGATACAAAAGGCCTAATAGAAAACATTGTTACCAACATGGATCTCTCTATCTCATTCGACGGAGAGTATCGCAAGAGAGACAAAGATACTGACTTTGGGCCATTAAAGCTATTACAGGAGATCCCTAAAGAAGTGCAAATGGGTCGCCAGCCTGCTTATTGGGTGCAGATGGACTTCACTGGAGAGGATGCTGTTGTTCTTCAAGGGTATTTTGTATTCACATCTTGGTCTTCTGAGTTTCCAGCATCAGAAATCGCTACTTACTCGGGAGAGTTAAAAGTATCTGATGCTGACTCGATTGAATGGCTAGTTGAGGAAGTTGCAGTAACAGGAGTATCAGTCACGCCCGCAACATTGAGCGTAAAAGCAGGTGAAACAGGCACGTTCACAGTTAACTTCACGCCAACAGATGCAACCAATAAAAATTACACGGTTGTAAGTGATAAGGCTAACTTTGCAACAGTTAGTAAGTTGGTGAATGTTGTCACTGTCACAGGTGTTGCAGCAGGAACAGCAAATGTAACTGTCACATCTGAAGATGGTGCAAAAACTGCTAAATGCGTAGTCACTGTCACGGCTGCTTAATATTACAAAGGGTGCTTTCGAGTGCCCTTGATAATATTTTCAGGGGGAAAAATGGCAGCAAGAAAGGAATATGGCGAATTCATAATATCAACGCCTGACAAAGATTATTTTTTCAAGCCTTCATTTGATGCGATGACAAGAATAGGAACGCCAGAGCAGATTGTTAATGCACTTACTCTGATAAGCGGGGCGGAGGCTCAGGCATTAATTGCTCGCGCCAAACATGCTTATGGAGAGGTTCCTGATTGGCTATTTAGAGCGTTAAAAAAACCAGCCTACGGACGCAGCGTTTTATCAACATCAATGATGGTGATGCAAGCTTGCTGTAATGATGATTGCGATGAGCTGATAGGCGAGTGGAAGCCAAGTAGAAATGGCTCAACATACAGGCTAGGCAAGATGCCTGTCACATCCATAATTGTGTTGGCTAATGAGTTAATGATGCATGGCATTGTTGGCAAAGTAAAGGTTAGAAAGCTTCAGCGTAACGAAGGTAAAAACGAATTTACAGATAGCTTTAATGCCATTGAGTACATCAATGCTGCTCGAGCTCATTTTGGAATGAGTCGTGAGGAGGCGGAGCAATTAACCATGACCGAGTTCGTCATGATGCTAAAAGCTAAATATCCAGACGAGAAAGGCTTCACTCGTGAAGAATACGACGAGATCATGAAAGCTGATGACCTGCGCAATGATGAGCTGATCAGTGGTAAGCGTCGATTGGTGAGTAGGAAATAATACTAAGTAGGGCAGCAATGCCCTAGTATCAATGCGCCAACTAGGTATCATTGTGTATGTATACAGTGGTTTGGTGCATTTTACCTGTGCTCACATAAGATTCTATTGCAGCGCAAATCATAACGTGGCAATCTCGTGGGGCGCGAATTATACGCTTAATGGGTCATTACGCAATAAAAAGATCTTGACACCATTAACCTCAAGGTAATAGACTCTGAATCCAGAGGCGGGGGATGAGAATTCTCTGCTGCTGATTCCGGGGCTCGGCTATTTATAGTCGAGCTTCCGTGTATTTAAACCTATAGAAAAATAACATGTCTCAGTTATACATAGTATATCTAGATGAATTTGGCCATGACGGTCCATTCATATCACATGATCATGAGCTTCATAACACTCACCCAGTATTCGGGCTAGGTGGATTTGTAATTCCTGCTAATAGAGTTCGAGACTTCTCTCATTTCTTCTTTAAGTTAAAACAAAATCTTTTTGGTAAATATGAGATTCCTGCCGCAAGGAAGAAAGAAGAAGAGGCTGGTGGAAAATTTCAACTGTCTAACTGGGAAAAGAAAGGGTCAAAACAGTATTCTGTAGCCAACTTAAAAAAATATAAAAGCTTTCTGATCGGTAGCACTGGAAGAATTATAAACAATATAACCAAGATGGGTGGTTTTTTGTTTTATGTTGGAGAGGCTAAAAAAAGGGGGGTTGAGAAGCACAATCCTCAAGGTGTATACAAATCCAGTCTAAAAGAAGTTATTAAAAGGCTTGATGATGAATTCAAGGGCCAAGACGCTCAGTTTCTTATTTTTATGGATGACCATGAGATAAGAAAAGAAATTGTAAAGCGTTCGATATATGAAATGCATCAATGCGATAAGTATCAACTGTTGGAAGCACCTGTTCAGGTAGACAGTAAATTGTATCAGACTATTCAATGTGCAGATTGGCTTTGTGCACTGTATGGAAAGATATCTTACTTTGATGTTGAGCCTGAGAGTAAGCCAGAATATATATTATTTAAACAATATTTTGGTGACCGAATAGCCAGAGCGCAGAAGCGAAGTAATGTCAGGAATAACATAGACAGACCAGCGTCAACTCAAAAGCTGACTGAGCTCTTAAATAAATTCAACTAACCCACTCCGGTGGGTTTTTTATTGCCTGAATATCTCAAATTATTGATATTGTTTGATTATAACGAATCGTTAGAATTGATACCCCGTCCTTGGGCTTGTAATCCAGATCACACACTACGCCTCTTAACTGAGGCCTTTTGCTTTGTTTTGCGTCACCCTCGGGCTATCATAAATTAAATTAATAAAAACTGAGGTGAGGGTGAGATGAGAAAGGTACTGATAATTGCTACGGTGGTTGCTTTGCTGGCTGGTTGTGACAGTAAACAAGATGCCCCGTTTGGTTTAACGTGGGGGCAGTCTATGAGCAAGACTCAATCCCAGTATGGTGAAAAAATTAAGTGTGATGATGCAAGTGATTTATATGCGCAGTGCTCATTTTATGGAGGGAATCCATTTAATGAATGGATTGATTATGGTGTTATTGGATTTAGTGACAATAAGTTAAGTCATGTTACCATCTGGTTTCGCGGGGAAAACCCTGACCCACTCAAAAGTTTTTTGGTTCATGACGTTTTACTTGACAAGTTAAATAGTGAGTTTTCTTTTTTAGAGAAGCATGGGGCTGACAAAAACACCCTTGATATTATACGAAAAAAGTGTACTGAGTTTGAAACTTGTGACGATATCAATGAAAGTGTGACGACAGACTTGGGTAGGGTTGATATAGAGCTGAAAACAACATCAACTACAGTTATTCCTACAGCAAGAATAACATATGAGCTGATCGAGGAATAAACCATACAACTTTATTGATTACACCCTGCCGTTTGGCGGGGTTTTTTATTTTAGCTAAAGGCCTCGTCGCGTTGACGGGGCTTTTCTTTTTCTAGGAGAAAGAAATGTCAACGAATCTAGGCGAGATAGTATACGACGTATCGATGGATGTTCAGCAGCTTTTAACTTCACAGAGAACTCTAGAACAGAGGCTCAATAGAATGGAGTCAAGCTTTAACAGCACAAGCACTGCAATAGATCGCACAAACAAGGCGATGCTATCTCTATCTAAAGTGGCAGTAGCGTTAACAAGTTATCTCTCTGTTAAGTCTGTAGCCGACTACGCGGAAGCATGGACAACATTAAACAACAAACTCTCTAACTCGATTAGAGAGGGGGAGTCTTTAGTTGATGTCACTGAGCGAATATTTAATATTTCTCAAACAACTCGATCAAGTTTAGATGCAACGGCAACTCTATATGCTCGCTTAGAAAGAGGAACAAGACAGTACAACACGTCAGCTCAAGATCTAGCTAAACTCACGACAATAATAAATCAGGGGTTTATTGTTTCCGGAGCAACCGCGCAAGAGGCGGAGAACGCCATTATTCAGCTGTCGCAGGGCATTGCTTCTGGCGTGCTGAGAGGAGAAGAATTTAACTCTGTATCCGAGCAAGGAAGTCGTTTAATGGTCGCTTTGGCTGATTCTTTAGGTGTTGGAATTGGCGAGCTGAGAAAAATGGCAGCAGAAGGAAAGTTAACGACAGATGTCGTTGTCAATGGCCTTTTATCTCAAGGTGACTCAATCGGCAAGGAGTTCGCAAATACAACTCAGACGATGTCTCAAGCAATGCAAGAGGCTGGGAATAACATCACAAAGTTTTTTGGAGAGTCATCAACAATAAAGTCATTTGTGAGTGTATTCAATGATTCTGTTGTAACAGTAAGTGAAAACCTGAGCGCATTGGCTGGCGTATTAACGTTGCTAGCATCAGTGCTAGGCAGTAGGTTTGCTGGCGCACTAGCGATGGCAGCAAAAGGGAAAATACAAGCAGCTATAGAATCAAGAAATTTAGCCATAGCGGAACACAGGCTTGCATCATCAGCAGAATTAACAGCCGCTGCAAATTTAAGAGCAGCGTCAGTAGCTAAAACAAGAGCGCTAGATGAAGTTAAGCTAGCGCAACAAATGAGAGCAACTGCAACAACAACCGATCAAGTTGCAGCAGCAGAAGCTAGGCTGTCGGCAGCAAGAAGAAACGCTGCTCCAATAGTAAATAGGTACAACAGATTGTTATCTGAGCATAGATTAGCCCAAGCGGAAGCGGCTGCGGCGGCGTCAAGGGCTAGCATTACGATTGGCGGCGTGCTGAGAGGTGCGCTTGGGTTGGTTGGTGGGCCAGTAGGATTTGCAGTTTTGGCGGCGTCAGGCTTGTTCTATTTTAGCCAAAAGGCTCAGGAAGCTAGAGATAGTGCGAATAGCCTAGCGGACGGAGTAAACGGGCTTATCCAAAAATTCAAAGAGATGACGCGAGCTCAAATTGGAGAAGAGATAGGTAAAGCAAACAAACAAATACCAGAGTTGGAAAAATCACTAAAAGAAGCTCAGGAGCGGTTTGATAAACTCACAGTTAAAATAGAGGGTTACAACAGAGAAATCAAAAGGTTTGAGTTAAGCAACAGAAGAGGAAGGGAGGCATCTGAGGCTCTAAATATCGTTTTGAATGATCAGAAAATTGCTGCGAGTGAGCTTGAAAGGGCACAACAAAGGTTATCTCAAGCCAAAAACTTTGTAACTATAGCAACAGCAAAATTCAATGGCGAACTAAGAGAAGGTGCTGAACTATTATCTTATCAAGCTAAAACTCTACTACCTAGTGGAAGCGCTGCGCTAAGACAGTATGGCGTAGATTTGGAGAAAGCCACAAGAAGCAAGCAAAAATTCAATTCTCAAAGCTTGATGCTGGATTATGGCGGCGAAAAAGGGGAGGAGTTAAAAAAGAAAATAGAGAGGGATTTGGCTTTATCTAAGCTTGATGGTGAAGCAAAAGTTAAGCTACAAGTTAAGTACGCAGCGGAGGACGCGGGCGTTAAAGATGAAAAAGCGATTGAAAATCTACAAGACGCAGCAGTTGCCACTTTCAAAAACAATGAAGAAAAGAAGAGGTCAATAAAAACCAGCAAGGATGCGGCTACCGCAGCGGCTAAAGAAGCCACTGAAGCTGAGAAGTTGCAGAAAAAAATTAATGATCTGGCAAATGCAACAAAAGTTGCAGCGTTAGAAGCTAAGGGGTTATACAGAGACGCAGCAATTGAAGAGGCAAAGCTAAAACTTGGCAAAAAAGCCACGGATCCGCAAATTGAAGAAATAACAGAGCTTGCAGGGAAAGAGTTCGACTTAAAACAGGCCATCAAAGATAGGGAGGACGCTTACAAGCAAAATTTAGGACTCCAAGCGGCAAGAGATCAGAAGTTAGCATTAGAGCAACTAGACAGACAACTTAACGCTAATCTGATCACAGAAGAAATGCATCATAAACGTAAATATGAAATTGCTTCTGAATACGCTAACAAAATCGCAGAAATTAAAGTCAATAGCACAGTCAACAACATCGAAGAAAATCGAGCCAAATTCGACCCCATCCAAGCTTTAGCAAATGAACAAGCTAAAAAGCTGGTGATGATGGAGAACTTCCATAAACAAGAGCAGGCGTTACTTGAAGAGGCTTATGCAAAACAGCAAATGACTCACGAGCAGTTTACTGCTGCAAAAGAGGCGACAGATGCTCAGTATTTAATGTTGAGGACAGCTTCTCAGAACGAATTCAACAAGCAGATGACCGAGGCGGGATGGCAAATACTGAGACAGCAAAATCTCGGTTTTGAAATGCTCACAGGCGCTATTGATTCGTTTTCCGGTAACGCATCCAATGCTCTTACAGGCATCATTACTGGCAGCATGTCAGCAGAAGAGGCCCTTCGCTCAATGGGAAGCACGATATTAAACACACTTGTAAACTCGTTTGTGCAAATGGGTGTTGAGATGGTGAAAAACTTCATTTTATCTCAAACGCTCGGCAAAGCATCAGCGATGGCAGCAGCCGCAACAGCAACAGCAGGAGGAGCGGCAGCATTGGCAGCATGGACTCCGGCGGCGATAGCAGCATCTATTGCGACATTGGGTACTGCATCAGCGACAGGGGCGACGGCATTTCAAACTGCGATGGCCGGTGGGCAGATGGCAAGTAAGCTTTCTGGCCTTGGCACTCAAGCAGTGGGCATGGCATTTGGCGGAGGGCGTGAAAGCGGCGGCCCAGTATCAGCGGATAAATATTACCGAGTTGGTGAAAATGGTAAGCCTGAAATCTTCAAAGCCAGCACCGGAAAGCAATACATGATCCCGGGTGACAATGGGAGAGTTATATCGAATAAGGACATCGGAGGAGGTTCTGGCGGGGGAGCAACAATATATCAAGAGAATCATTTCACTATTCACACAACTAACGGGATAGATGATGCAACAATGAAGAAAATGCAAGAAATGATGAAAACCACTGCATTACTTCAAATCAAAGACCAAAAGCGCCCGGGTGGAATGTTAAGTTAATAAGGAGAGGTAGTTATGAGTAACAAACATTTAGAACAAACAATTGCGACATTATCAGCGCAAGTCACACAGCAAAATGTTCAGATTGCAGAGCTACAAAAACAGCTCACTGACATGCAAGCGGCAATGAGCTGTGAATTAGATGCGCTAAGTGCGCGAATTGTTACTGTTGAAAATTTTAACCGTTAGAACAGTTTGCAAAGCTTTCTCTGGCATGTTGAATTGCTAATTTTTCAATGTCTCTTAAGGTTAGATTCATGACATTTTTACCTGTGGTATTAATGTCAAAGTTATGAATGGAGCCATCAGAGCCAGTTAGTCCCACTGCAAGTTTATTTGATTCTTCGCTCTGATTCATAGAACGAACACTATGTAACATAAATTGCATATTTTCCTCACACCGAAGTTAATCAGCCATCCCTTCGGCAAGATTCACAGGGCTGACCTTTAACCATAAACCAAATTTATCTATTGAAAATCCTGATATTTAAACAGCAAGGAGACTGGTTTGACCCCAATATTTAATTGGGTGCCGCAGAAAGACTATACAGTCACAGAAACCCCTAATGTCTCAGTCGTCACTTTTGGTGACGGTTACGAGCAGCGCCAACAAAAAGGCATTAATCCTCTACTTTCTAAATATTCTGCACTGACATTTATCGGTGTAGATGGCTTGTGTGGAAAACCCAATATCGCCAAAGAAGTTAGAGCCTTTTTGAAGGAGAGGGGGGCTGTGGAGTCGTTTTTCTGGACACCATCAGATACGGGACAGCAAGGGCGTTATGTCTGCCGTAGCTGGTCTTATACCAAGAACGGCATCGTTCATAAATTAATAGCAGAGTTTGAGGAAGTAGTTAGATGAAAGATATCCCAAAAGAGCTGCTTATCTCCGCAGTCGATGCTGGGGTTGTGACTTGTCTGGACTTATACGAGCTTGACTTATCAAGACTAGGCGGCGAAATAATTCGTTTTTATGGTGGTGTTAATGAGAACTATCACAATCTAATCTGGCAAGGCCGAGAGTATCAGGCTTACCCCATACTTGCTGAGGGGTTCGAGTCTAAGGTTTCAGGAACAGGAGCCAAACCAACTTTAACTGTAAGTAATTTATTCGGGTTTATGACTGGGCTGAATAGTGATTTTAACGACATTGTTGGTTCAAGGTTAATTCGTAGGCAGGTTCCAATTAATGCATTAGATGCTATAAATTTCAAAAATGGCAATCCTGACGCTGACCCAACAAGCGAGGTTTTGTCAGTGTTCATCATTGAAGAAATGACAGAAGAGACGTTTGAGCAGGTGACATATTCTCTCGCATCACCATCCGAGAGCGACACGGCAATTATCCCCGCAAGGACAATTCTTGCGGATGTTTGTCAGTGGGTATATAGGGGTAAAGGATGCAGATATTCTGGTAAACCAGTCGCTGATGAATTTGATAACCCAACATCGGATCCGCTCAAGGACAAATGCTCTCATTCAAAGCGCGGATGTCGATTGAGGCACCCTAGGCCTGAGGTACTTCCAATAGGGTTATTTCCTAATAGCAATAAGGTGGGGTAATGCTTGAGAAAGAGTGCATTGAATATGCTAATGAGAGCGATTTGGAGCAGTGCGGGCTAATCATTGGCAATTCGCATCTATTCAGGTGTAAAAACTCACACCATGAGCCTCGCAAGCATTTTAGGATAAGTGGCGATGAATGGACAGAGGCTGAAAAAGTAGGAGAAATCACAGCCGTCTTTCATTCTCACCCG
Organism: Providencia sp. PROV267; assembly: GCF_028477825.1. Lineage (NCBI taxonomy): Bacteria > Pseudomonadati > Pseudomonadota > Gammaproteobacteria > Enterobacterales > Morganellaceae > Providencia > Providencia sp. PROV267. Next base: position 100,116 of record NZ_JAMPLX010000026.1, read on the forward strand.
CAGACTCGTCTTGTACTATCTGCCGCTGACAGAAAGCAGCAACTCATGACAGGGCTTGAGTGGTGGCTTGTAAGTAACAATAGATTGCGAATATTTAAGCCTGTCCCGCACCTTCTTGGTAGGCATTTTGAGCACGGAGTAACTGACTGCTACACATTATTTCGTGATGCATATCATTTGTGTGGCATCGATTTACCTGAATATGAAAGGTCTGACGGCTGGTGGTTACGGGATGAGAATCTCTACATAAACAATTTGCCACACAACGGCTTTTATCAAGTGGACATTACTAGCATCCAGCCACTCGACATCATCATTAGATCGCCTTTTTATGGAGCGAACCCAAGCCACGCCATGGTTTACCTTGGCGACAATATCGCTATTCATCACGATTGTGCAGGGCACTTGAGCCGTAGAGAACCGTTAAGGCAGGGGCACTGGCGCACAGTGCATTCAATTTGGAGACATAAAAAATGGTTAGATTTGAATTTAGAGGGGGTCTTAGAAGATATTTTAGCAACCTCGACATGAATGTTTCAAAAATCAGCGACGGGCTAAGATTGCTTTTTGCTCAAAATATTGAGTTTCGAAAAGCATTCACTCACTCAAAAATGCACATCACTATCAACGACCAAAAGATAAGCTCAGGCGAGTTAGAGTTTAGCTTTTCGAGAAGGCTCCCTGCTAATTCTGTTGTTAAGTTCACGCCTGTAGTTGAGGGGGCAATTGCGGGAGGCGTGGCTACTTGGGTGGTGGTGGGATTGGTTGCTGCATCCATAGCATTATCGCTTTACACCTTGTTCAAAACACCAAATAAACCCTCGTCAACTGATGCACAGTCAGATCGCATTACTAATAACTCATTTTCAAGTGCAGATAATTTAGTGGGTCAGGGGCGCCCTGTGCCTATTTTGCTCGGGGAGATGGTCGTTGGTAGTAACGTGATATCACTGGGTATAGACACAACAAACAATAAAGATTGGGATATTTCAATAAGTTGAGGTAAATATGTCGTCAGGCGGCGGAAAATCTAAAACCCCTACTCTTATTAACGATAACTTAAAGTCAAAGCAATTTTTAAGAGTATTAGACTTGATATCAGAAGGCCCGATATATGGCCCTGTTGATACTGAGCATCTATCTTCAATCATGCTAAATAAGACGCCTGTCACAAATAAAGATGGGGATGTAAGTATAAACGGCGTTGCGGCTGCATGGAGAAACGGTAGCGAGTTTCAAGAGCCTATTAATGGCTTTGATTACTTAGAGTCAACGGTGATTGTAAATAAAGAAGTCACTAAAGAGACGCCTTTGGTGCGGACAGTTACCAATCAAGACGTTGACCGTGTCAGGTTAAATATCGGTGTTAGCAGTTTGGTTAAAACAGACTCCAGTGGAAATCAAGATAACGCCTCGGTTCAACTTGCTATCGAAGTCAGAGAGGGTAATGGCGGATATGTGACAAAAAAAATTGTTACGATAGGCCCCGGCAAGATATCGGGAGAGTATTTAGAAGCGCACGTGATTGATGCGCCAGATGCTAAACCTTTCGATTTGAGAGTAAGAAGAATTACCGACGACAGCAACTCAGACACACTGCAAAACGGAACCGTCTGGAATAGTTACACTGAGATTACAGATGACCGTTTATCGTATCCATGCTCTGCAATTGTTGGCGTTATTGTAGATAGGGATCAGTTCAAAGATACCCCAACACGAAATTATCATATGCGTGGGATTATTGTTGATGTACCAGACAACTATAACCCATTAACCCGCACCTATGATGGCGTGTGGCTAGGTGGATTCAAAAAGGCATGGACAAACAATCCGGCTTGGCTTTTCAGAGCGCTGATTAAAAATGATCAGTTCGGACTAGCCAAAGCCCTTGGGAATATCGATATTGATGACGGACGTTTATACTTGCTTTCTCAGTATTGCGATCAGCAAGTTAATGATGGGTATGGCGGAAAAGAACCTAGGTTTACACTTAACGCATATCTAACAAAGCAGGAAAAAGCTAAAACTGTTTTAGATAACATTGCTTCAATGTTGAGAGGTTCCGCCATATGGGACGGGACTTATTATACGATGCTGATGGATATGCCGTCAGATCCCATAGCATTAATTACCAACGCCAATGTTGTAGATGGGAAATTCACAAGGAATTCAACACCAAATAACGAGCGCTATAACGCTGTTATAGTGTCCTGGGTTGACCCGAACAACGGCTGGGAAACTTCAAAAGAGTACGTTGCTGACGATGTGTCCATTGCTAATGATGGATATAAAGAAACAACTATCGAGGCATTCGGTTGCACTAGCAGGGGGCAGGCTTATAGAACAGGCAAGTGGTTACTTGAGACATCGCTAAGAGAGACAAGCAAAATCTCATTCTCTATGGCAAGAGAAGCTATAGCTTTTATGCCGGGCGACATTGTACAGATAGCTGATAACAACCACATTGGTTCACGAATTGGCGGCAGGGTTGTATCGCAAAATAAAAAAGTTATTACTGTTGATTCTAATATTGAGATTGACGAGTTATCGTTAACTTTTTCCATGATAGGATCGAATGGAAAGCCAGCTCAATACGACATTGACTTCATTGACGGAAATAGAATTCATCTAATAAAAGAGCCTACTTTCTTTAAAGAGAACTCTCCATTTATTGTTGCTGCAAAAAATTTAATGCCAAAGCTATACCGCATAACTAGCGTCAAAGAAGAAGAAAATAATAATCTATATAAAATATCTGCAACAGAACACAACCCAAACAAACAAGCGATAGTTGATGATGGGGTGGTTTTTGAGAGGCCTATAGATACACTTAATAGCTATCGCGCCCCTTCTATTGAGCGATTGCGCGTTGTTAACGTGAATAGTTCCACAGTACAAACAACAGTTTCTTGGGAGTCCTCGACAACAACAAAAGGTCTTTCATTTGAGATTCGTGTGTACAACAAAAATGGCCTCGTTGTGCTTGAAGAAGATACAAGCCTGTTTAGCTATGATTTTTTCGGCTTAAACGCAGGGAATTATTTCGTAGGTGTTAGAGCTAAAATAATTAATGGAATGAAAGGCGCTGAATCTCAAATTGAAATGAATATTGGCGCACCACCAAAGCCGACGCACATTCAAGTTGATTCAATGCACTTTGCACTAAAAGCGACGCCCCACATCGCGACCGATAACTCGATAAACACTCAATTTGAATTCTGGGGTAGCGAACAAAAAGTTGGTAACGCCACTAATATTGAGATAAAGGCTGCAAGGCTCGGGCGCGGTACTTTCTGGATAAAGGATGGGCTTAAAGAGGGGCAGGAGTATTGGTTTTATATTCGCTCTATAAATCCGTTTGGAGTTTCTGATTTTGTTGAAGCAACTGGCAAGCCAGATAACATTATCAGCGATGTAATTGACGAGCTGGGCGACACCTTCCTCACCACCGAAGCTGGAAAGCAGATGCAAGAGCAGATTGACTTTAGCAAAGAAGCGATTGCAGAGCTTGAGCTTGATGCTATTGATGTGAAGCAGAAAGTTGTCAGCATTGATAGAGAGGTTGAAGCTGTCAACGAAGCGGTGATGATGAACACTAAGTTCACGACGGAAGTTCATTTCAGTTTGAAAGAAGAGGTTGCAGATAGAAAAGCTGAGATATTCCGCATTGAGCAAGTGCAAGTCACTGACAGAGAGGCCGCTGCGCGCTGGCAAGAGCAGATTACTGCAAAAGTCGATTATAACGCATCTGAAATCCTGAATATTAAGGATGCTCAGTCGAATTATGAGAAAGCAACGGCGCAGCAAATCAGTCAAGTGAAAGCTGATGTAGATGGCGTTAAATCACGCGTCACAACAGTTGAGACAGCAACTAGCGACTTAGAAAAAGCGCAAGCTAAATTCGAGCAATCAACTACAGCTGAATTCGGCGAGATGCGCGGCTATATCACGCACTTTGAGACGTCATTGTCAAATGTGGAGCTTGCAGTTTCAGAAGCGATTATGCAGACGACAGCTCAAGTGAACCAACATAGCTCTGAGTTGCTACAGTCGAAAGCGGACGTCAAGCGTATTGCGAATGCAACAGCGACGAATGAAAAAGCAACGGCTGAGCTTGCAGAGAGCGTGAAAGCGCACTACGAAGATTCGCAAGCTGAATTCGTGGATGTGCGTAAATCAATTGCTGAGAAAGACAAAGCACACTCAGAACGCACAGAACAAGTGCGCGCAGAACTCGGGAAAGATATTAACGCTAACAAAGAGGAAATAGACAAGACAAACAAAGAGTTATCAGATATCAGCGCCGCAGTGACAACTAACACAAAGGCCATCGCTGAGACGGATAAGACATTGACGGAGCTTGAGCAAGTGTCTTCTTCACGCTTTGATAGCAATGAAGCGACGATAGCGAACCTTCAAAACACGCAGTCTAACATCGAGTCATCGCAAGCTGAAACGACGTTACAGCTCGCAGCGCAGCAAAATGAGCAAGGGTCTGAGCTTTTACGTGCTAAAGCCTCTATTCGTGAGACCAACAAAATTATTGTTGATAACGATAAAGCTTATGCGCAGAAGTTCACGCAAATTGATGCCCAGCTCGGTGAGAACGGTGCTCGTTTTACGCGAGTTGAAGAAGCGCTGGCAGATACTCAGCAGTCAGTTGCAAAAAGCCATGAGCAGCTCAACGCGAAGTTTGATAGCAGGATTGACACCGTTCAAGCCCAAATTGACACGCAGAAAGAAGCGATTGCGAAGCAAGACCAGGCGATTGCTAAAGTTAACACAGATTTATCTACTCGAATCGGTCAAGCAGAGTCGTCAATCAGTGATAACAAGCAGTCAATCAGCGACAACGAGCAAGCTTTGGCAGATTTCAGTCAGTTGACGAGAGCTGAGTTTGACAATCAGCAGGCAGCGATTGAGCAACGTGGGCAAACCATTTTTGACCACAACGGCAATGGCTCTGCTATCTACACAATTAAGACCGGCATTAATTGGAATGGTCAATATTACGACGCTAAGTTCATGATGGGAGTGGAGGTAAAAAACGGCCAAGTCGTCACGCAAATTGGTTTCAGTGCTGATACGTTTGGTATCTTTAACCCTGTAAGTGGCAAGTTAGAGCCAGTTTTCTTTGTTGAAAATGGACAGGTCTTTATTAATGAAGCGTTTATTAATCAAGCGACCATTGAAAAGCTGTTAATCGGTTCGACTATCAAATCCAAAAATTGGGATCCTTCAGCTAAAAAAGGTCTCATGCTGGACTTTGAAAACGGGAAGTTGATTGCAAATGATGCAGAAATAACTGGCAAGATTTATGCAACTGATGGTGACTTCAGGGGAACTGTCCACGCTGAAAAATTCATCGGGGATGTTGCAACGGGGGTTTTATACGAAGGGGTGTCAAAGTATTTCATTAAACAATCTGTTATGTCTATAGAAACATCAATAATCTACGTAGGAAACATGCCGTATGATGTTGATTTGATTATGCCGACAATGCATTTTTCATCTGAGCACAGGGAGCCAGCAATCAATAGACCTTTTGAAATTTCAGTTTTTGCAAATGGAGTTTCCCAAAATGTCATCACAACAACAGTTAATAGTCCAGATACAACATGGGCTGCAATCGCATCCTGCTATATCAAGATACCGAAATATCAAAAAGACACAGTGATAAAGATACGGCTCATAGGGCGAGGGAATGGCGGCGACAACTCAGACTGCACATTAAAAATCCATCCGGCGCTTGTCTTAGCATGCAAGAGCGCCCCATCGTCATTCAAATAGTTCAATCAATTCATAAACAAGCCGCTTAATTGCGGTTTTTTTGTATCTAAATTTCGGAGAATATTATGTACAACGTAGGAACAGTCACAACGACAGCAAACAGCACAAAGTTAGTGGGAGTAGGTACTAAGTGGAAAGATAACAACTCGCGAGTATCCGCAGAGCAGGTTATTTTAATTCAAAATGGCGCAACGATTTACATTAACAGCATTGCGTCTATTCAGAGCAACACAGAGATAACACTGAGTTTCCCTGTGCCTGCATCGGTGAGCAATGCACCGTATCAAATACTGACAACGATGGTGAATTCAGTCTCTGATGCAGCAAACAAGATTGTAGCAATGAACGTTGCGAATGTGCAGTTCAGCGATATCTTAAATCGATGGGCGACAGAAAGCGGTACAATTACAGTGACGTTGCCAGACGGCACAACACAGCAACTGAGAACGGCGAAAGAGATGGATAAACAGCTAGATGGGAAGCAAGTGGCTGGGAATTATGCCGATGGCACCAAGTACACAGCAGCAAGCTATCAATGTTCAATAAGACCGAATGAGACGTATGGTTTAATCATCCAAAATTCTGGTGTCAGTGGTATATGGTCGAATGAAGCTAACAGCTGGTCGTGGAGCTTTAGCACCAAAGGGACGTTAGTTGCTGGAAATATTCCTTATGATCGCTTAACAGGAGTCACCACTGACAATAATGGATTTGTTAAAAAGGCGTCCCCAATTGTGAAATTATTTGCTGATCACATTGAGCTTAACGAAGAGTCAGAAGGCGTTGAAATGGAGCACCTTGGTGTAGGGCACTATTTAATTAAAGGCGTTGTCGGTTTTAACTCGGATGGAGCATGGGGTATCAATAACGGCTTTGTTATTCCTCAAGACCATAATGGTAAAAACATGGTGCTTATTGATTACAAGGTGAGACCTGATGGTGATATTGAAGTTTTTGTTTTTCACCAACAGAACGCAGACATGCCGGAGCGTTTTCAGAACAAGCGCATTAAGTACATAGATAAAGACGGCAACCCTGTTTACTACGAAAACTACGAGCCGTGTGACGTGCCTGAGTCTCGCTGGATAGATATGCGCGTCGAAATGCCGGTGAATTCTATCTACAACCTCAAACAAGCAGAAGCCGAGCGATTGGCGAAAGAGGAGGCGGAGAGGCAAGCGGAGGAGGAGGCTAAGAACGCCGAAATTGAAGCTGAGTAAACATCTAATCTTCTTTGTTGTATTCATACCCCTGCGGAAATCTCTTACTCACTGAGTTAGATTTGCGAGATTGTGCATGATTATTCTACTTTCTTGCGTGTGATTTATCAGCAGAACTGCTTAGATAACTTTCTATGGACTCAATTACTGGAGCTCTTTTTGGTTGCTCTATCTGGCAGTACAAAGATGAATTAGAAAGTAAGAGTATAAACTCATTGATCGAAATAGCCTTGCCATCTATCTCAGTTTTATAGAAAACATAGATACGTGATTGTTCAGTGTGAGACGGCTCTCTATTTTCATTGATGCAAGTAAGTGCGAGTAAGATAAGTTGCGTACTGGTCATAAACCCTCCAATAAAGTCTGGAGTTAATTATAAGCAGTCAGGCAATGGCGCGATATCAATATTGGTCGTAATGTTATCAGATATCACTGTGACGAACTGTGCCGCAAAAATGAGAGGTGAGGGGTTAATTACCCCTCTTTTTCGTTCGAAATGAAGGGGTAACTTATTGATTCATTTAGAATGAAATGTAGTGTTTTGTAGTATGAAAAATGAACTGATAATAAATTAAGCTATTGATATTTAATGCTTTTTGTTGCTTTGGTAACCTAATGGACTGATATGAGTAATCAAGTAACTCTCCTTTATCCCAAAGGGATCTTGATATACTCGCCATACTTCAAGTTACGGCGTCATTGACTCAGTTTACTTTCGCACCATTGGCATCGTTATTTCTGCCTTGCTACGACTGGTCTACCGGTCGCCTTGCTGTACCTCGAACTATTTAGAGTATATAAAATTATATCAATTAACTTAATTAAGGTGCTTATTGCCGTGCTAAACGTCCTATTTCAGGCGTAAATTGGGTATTACTACGCCATGGATTGATATCAAGACCACCACGGCGCGTATAGCGTGCGTAAACACTGAGTTGTTCAGGCTTACACAGTTGTGTTATATCATTAAAAATACGTTCGACGCATTGTTCATGGAATTCGTTATGATGACGGAAAGAGACCAAATAGCGCAGCAGTGCTTCACGGTTGATCTTCGGGCCACGATAACGAATTTGTACTGACCCCCAATCGGGTTGGTTAGTAATCAAACAATTCGACTTTAATAAATGGCTAACTAGTGTTTCTTCTACGTTTTCATTTTCCGTGCTATTTGCGAGATAATCACGACTAAATTCATATTGATTGATCTCGATATCCTGTTCATCAATACAAATCCCTTCAAATTGGCAAATCGCTTGCTGTGAAAACTCATCAAGTTTATGGAGTGTAACGCTAACTTTTCCATTAGCACAATTGCTTAAGTCGTTTTGCAAAACACTTCGCACATTTTCCCATGAATCATAGCGAGTTTGGTTAAAACTATTTAGGTAGAGTTTAAAACTTTTTGATTCGATCAAATTTTCACTTTGTGCATCGACATGGACTGAACCAATAGCGACTTGCGGAACACCTTTCTTGTTGAGCCAAGATAGCTCGTATAAGGTCCAAATATCAGCCCCATGAAACGGTAGGCTATCAGCGTGAATATCTAACGGATCTCTATTTAAGCTGCGCGGAACGGCTTGGAGTAGGCTTGGGTCATATTGATCATAATATGCCGTTTTTTTTCCTAGTGTGAGATTATCCAAAGCAGGGTTATTTTGATAGTGTGACATAGTGATCCTTAAACTTCATGTACTAAAAGCACGCGATACCATAAAACGGCTGAAAATGAGAGCAATTCATTCATCGGTTAACTTCTGTCATAATATCATTTATTAATGATATTGCCGCCATTTCAGTTCACTCAATCTAAAGTTATTAAATCATTATGAATACAACCGTTTCTGAAGCGCTTACTCAATTTACTCAACAATATGTGACCAAATGGAAGGAGCAAACAGGTCTATCGCCTGCTTCCTGTGACCTATATGGCATTCCGTCTCCTTGTGTCATTCGGACGGGGGAAAATTGGGTTTATTGGGAGCCACAAGCCTTCCCAATAGCAGATAAAAACTTAAATAAAGTAGCGACAGCATTGGATATTGAATTACAACCGATGATCCATCCTTTTTATACCACTCAGCTTGCGGGGGATATGAAGGCTCAATTTGAAGGTCATCTATTGAATTTGGTTCAAGTGTGGAGCGAAGAGGATTTTATCCGTTTGCAAGAAAATTTAATTGGTCATCTAGTTACCCAAAAGCGTTTAAAACTATCACCAACATTATTTATAGCAACGTTAGAATCTGATTTAGAAATGATTTCGTTATGTAATTTAACGGGAGAAATTATTTTAGAAAAATTTGGTAGTAAGGAAAAACGCGTGTTAGCGCCTAATCTTATCCATTTTATTCAAGAGTTAACCCCAGTAGTAGAACCGCTTGAGTAAGATATTGCTGATGGAAGCTGTAGGAAATAGCTTACAAATCAATTAAGAAATAAACCTTAATTTTCTTAATTTATCTAAGTGAGCATTATTTAACATTTAATTTCATGTAGTTACTATCAATCTCTTAAATTGAAGGTTTAAGGCTGTTTTTAAGTTTATTGCACTAGGTTGTTTCATTAGTGTTTTTAATACATTCTTAAACGACTGAATGAGGGAGCAGTGAGTTTGCTGCTTTATCAGTAAACAGAGGTCATGGATGGCAAAGTGGCGCATGTCGCTGACTTTAATCTGTTTATTAGCGACAGGATGTCGAACGGCAGGAGGTCGTTTTTGCAGGATGCTTTAACACCCTTTAAAACATGAGATAAGCCAGTCAACCCTCTTGTTGGCTGGCTTCTTTTTCACTTAGTGTTGCGTTCGTGTCTTTTGATGTGGGTCGGTAGAATATTGCGTTAATGCGTTTAACACACTTTGATACATGGCTTCTCTTAAGGCCTCACGCTTACGGAACGCAGAGCGGTGTTGGCTTTTGACCGATTCGATATCACGAACAGGCTCTGTTAAAGGCAAGTGATACCAGCCATCCGCGGAAACCGTACCATTACACTCTTGCCAAAAATTATCGTAGCTTGATTTCAAATGTTGGCGCTTAATATGGCAATGGTTTGAAATACCCATAATAGATGTACAGTGGAAAAAAGCGGCAACTGCATAAATAGATGACATCAATAAATTTTTAGGTCGCATCCCATGCATTTGCTTCGTAATGGACTTCACTTGTTCGGTACTTTGTTCAGTAGCAGGCCCCTGTAAAGAACAGATATAAAGTTGGCCCTCAGTACCAAACGAAAAGCTCATTAAATAGATATCATCCCCTGTTTCGTTTAGCAGGTGTAAGGTGAGGTCACCTTCGCGTGGATATTGGGAGTAAACAAGCCTTAATTGCGCATAATCTCCCGATTTTAATTCGATATCTGCAACTTTTAACCCTTGGCGATCAATAGAAAACATTGCTTTGATAGCATCCGTCGAAAATGTTTTTTCGATGAGTTCTAGGGTGTGACTCGCGGTGAGTAATTTTTGTTTTCCGTTCCACTCGCGATGCAAATACTTATTTAAGGGGCGTTCAGCAAAATCAGGAATATTATTTAATTCCTTAGACATGCGGGCACTGGTGTAGCTTTCACACATGGATTGAAATTGCTGATAAGGTTTAGACGGGAGTTTGGCAATACGGACTTGTCGTTTTAAATGGTCATAGCTGTTGTTAATAGACTGCCAAAATTTATTTTGTTTACGCCACTGCTTTAATAATCCCATATATAAACCATACTTGATTGTTGAGTGTTTTTTATTCAGTAAAGTGAAAAGCGTCTGATATTACTCTTATTAACTACAACAAAAGGTAAATAAACTTTAAATAAACTTATAAAAGTGCTTGCGGCAAGATGGATTACGTGAAAGTAACTAGGATTTTGTGTGGGAAATTATTTTGGTTGTTCTACACCCCATATTTACGACAGAATTAATGAAGGATATGCCGTATATTTCGAATTAAGTTTATTAAGTAGGTTTTTATATGAATATTGAACAGCGCATCATGGAAAAGCTTCGTCATATTGAAGAGGAAATGAGAGCGAAGGCACTTTGGCGTGAATTACCACCTAGCCCTGAAGCTTTTGAAAGTACAGAGCCTTTTTCAATTGATACGATGGAAGCAACAGAGTGGTTACAATGGGTACTTATCCCTCGTTTACAAGCACTCATTGAGCAAGGCGCTGTTTTACCCGGAGCTTTTGCTATAGCCCCTTATTTTGAAGAAGTTTATAAGAATGATGAGGAAGGGCAATATCATTTATTGTTGATTCACCTTCGTGAATTAGATGATTTTTTCAGTACTCAGTTGGGTAGGTAGCTCATTGATGTTAGAGATTATTTATCAAGATGAGTATATGGTTGCTGTTAATAAGCCTGCCGGTATGTTGGTGCATCGCAGCTGGTTAGACAGCAAGGAAACTGTGTTTGTTATGCAAACATTACGAGACCAAATTGGTCAATTTGTTTATCCAATCCATCGTCTTGATAGGCCAACATCGGGTGTGTTGTTGTTTGCACTATCCAGTGATGTGGCGAGGCAATTAGCGGCGCAGTTTGAATCTCATCAAATAGAAAAAATCTACCATGCGGTGGTTCGTGGCTATGTTGAAGCGCCTCAAACCATTGATTATCCATTACTTGAGCAGTTGGACAAAATTGCGGATAAACATGCGACCAGAGAGCCAGCATTGCAAGAGTGTGTTACACATTGCCAGCCAATCGCTCAAGTTGAGTGCTCAGTCGCAATTGGGCGTTATCCAACATCTCGGTTTAGTTTACTAGAATTGAAACCAGAAACAGGGCGCAAACATCAGTTACGACGTCATATGTCGCACATTCGTCACCCCATTATTGGCGATAGTAAACACGGTGATTTACGTCAAAACCGCGGTGTAAGCCAACATTTTGCCGTTTCACGGCTAATGTTGCATGCCAGCCAGCTAGTATTAGATCATCCCATTTCAGGGGAGCGTATCTCTCTGATTGCACAATGGGATGAGTCATGGTTGTCATTGGTAAATCAGTTTGGGTGGCAGCATATCGCCAGCAAATTGGGGATGGGAGAATTCAATTCATCACTGTAGTTGGGTCAATAGGAGGTGTTCGTGTCAAAAATTGGTATTTTTGTGGGAACAGTTTATGGTAATTCCTTAGCGGTGGCTGAATCTGCTCAGGAAATATTGGAGCAACTCGGCCATGAGGTCACGATTTTTGATGAGCCAATGCTCAGTGACTGGCAGCAATATAATGCGGGTGAAGGGGTCGCCTTAGTCATCACTTCCTCCACAGGGCAAGGGGATTTACCCGATACGATTGCTCCACTATTTTATGAAATTCAAGATGTTGTTGGTTATCAACCTGAATTACGTTACGGGTTAATCGCTTTAGGTGATAGCAGCTACGAAAATTTTTGTGGGGCAGGAAAGCGTTTTGATGAGTTATTAACTGAACAATCGGGAACACGGATTGGTGAGGTTTTGTTCATTGACGCGATAGAAGAAGATGTACCCGAAGAATATGCGAAGCCTTGGATACAATCTTGGGGTGAGCAACTGTAAATTACTGCACCGTGAATAGGATTCTCGGTGCAGTAAAGAAAATAAGAGCGGTATTTTAAAACTATTTACGGGTTAATTTTTCAAGGTCAGCTTCAATTTCAGCGATTTTGTTTGAGACCACATGCTCAAGATGACGTAGGTCATCCAAAATTTTGTGTTTCAAATCAATATCACTTGTATCGTTTTGGCAAATTTGGTCTAGTTCTTCAATAGCGTAACGTAGGTTGGAGTTGATCTCATTAATTTCTTTGAAATTATTGCTACCATCTGCCGCGGCTACAGTTTTGCGTTGGCGTGGATATTTAAATTTTACACTTTTCGCAAAGAATTCCCCTTTATCTTTGCGAAAATAGATTTTTAAAATATCGTTATTTGCTTCTTGGCGTAGCGTATAACGGTCAATATCTTGAGGGTTGCTAATACCTAAACTTTTTAGATTATCGTACATGTTGTTCACCGAGTTATAGGAAACCGAAATTTGTAGAGGCACAGAGCCGTTAGCATATGCCAGCAGAAACAGTATTATTCTATTTTTGGCAGGAATTAAAAACACGCGCATTAAAGCGAATAACACTTAGCGATGCTATTAATCTGTGTTTTAAAAAGGCAAAAAATAAAATCATACAGTTTATATTCTCGAAAGCCCGACAATAGCTAAACTTATATATTATGCGCGAAATGAGGAAATTGACAAACCCCTCATCATAAGAAAAAGAGGTCTATCATTTTTAGATTGGGTAGAGAACGTGTTTTATCTCTAGCCGAGCGAGGATGTGGGATTAGTCAATGCTTCTTAATAGCTCATTAATACCGACTTTTCCACGGGTTTTGTCATCGACCTTTTTAACAATCACGGCACAATAAAGGCTGTAGCTACCGTCTTTCGATGGCAGATTACCCGATACAACCACAGAGCCCGCTGGCACACGTCCATAGTGGATCTCACCAGTTTCGCGGTCATAAATTTTTGTGCTTTGACCAATATAAACCCCCATTGAAATGACAGACCCTTCTTCAATAATAACGCCTTCAACAATTTCTGAACGGGCGCCAATAAAGCAGTTGTCTTCAATGATGGTTGGGTTAGCTTGTAGTGGTTCAAGTACGCCACCAATACCAACTCCGCCGGATAAATGCACATTTTTACCGATTTGGGCACAAGAGCCTACCGTCGCCCATGTGTCTACCATGGTGCCTTCATCAATATAAGCACCAATGTTGACATAAGAAGGCATCAAAACACTGTTTTTAGCGATATATGCCCCTTGGCGAACAGCCGCGGGTGGAACAACACGGAAGCCTTCGCGTTCAAAGCGAGCCTGATCGTAATCCGCAAATTTCATGGGAACTTTATCAAAATAACGGCTTTCAGCCCCTTCGATTAACTGATTATCGTGAATGCGGAAGGAGAGTAATACTGCTTTTTTCAACCATTGATGTGTTACCCAAACCCCTGAAATTTTTTCAGCAACACGCAGTTTACCACTATCAAGTAGGGCAATGGTTTCTGTCACCGCTTGGCGAACGGCGGGGGTCACTGTGGATGGTGTGATAGCCGCTCTATCTTCAAATGCTTGTTCAATGATGGCTTGTAATTGCTGCATTGATTAATTTTCCCCTTTAAGGACCAGTAATAATATTGCTTATAAAACCTAACATTTATCCTTCGAGTTGAGGGTTTCTGTCAACCTTTCTGATAACTCTTGTTGCATTTTTTTATCGAGCGCTTTGTGATTTTTATCTGCAAGGACGAAAAAATCTTCCACTTTCTCGCCAATTGTGGTGATCCGTGCACCATGTAACGAGATTTCCATCTGAGCGAGCACATGCCCAACCCGTGCTAATAACCCCGGTTGATCGAGAGCAAAGAGCTCCATATAGCTACGGCGCTCATTGGTTGAGCGTAAAAAATTCACTTTGGTAGGAACGGTAAAATGGCGTAGTTTTGATGGTAGGGTGCGAGCCTGGGGAAGTGAGATCGCTGGTTGTTGTACCGCGTGTAGCAGACTATGGCGGATCTGCTCATATCTATCTTTTGATAATGGCGTGCCATTCGGTTCTAACACCACAAAGGTATCCATTGCCATGTTGTCTTTGTTGGTGAAAATCTGTGCACTGTGGATACTCAGGTTGCGCCTATCAAGCTCCCCAGCCACGGCCGCAAATAAGTGTGGCTTATCGGGGCACCAAATAAAAATTTCGGTTCCACCGTGTTTTGGCTGTGTGCTGATCAACACGAGAGGCTGCTCAAGATCATGTTTTAATAGGTTACAGGCATGCCAAGCTAATTGAGAAGGCGTGTGACGCAAAAAATAGTCTGCATGACAGCGAGACCATAATTGGTTTAATTTTTCTTCATTGATTGAAGATTGGCGTAATAACGCTAACGCTTGGTGGCGATGATGGCGGATACGTTCTCGTAAATCAGGAGTACTTTGCATTCCTTGGTTGAGTTGATGTTCAGTAGATAAAAACAGTTCTCGAATTAGGCTCTGCTTCCAACTATTCCAAAGCGTACTGTTAGTTGCACAAATATCGGCAACAGTTAAACACATCAAATAGTTTAGCCGCGTCACTGTTTTGACCTCGAGGGCAAATTGTTTGATGACATCGGGGTCTTGAATGTCACGACGTTGTGCCGTAACTGACATTAATAAATGGCTTTTTACTAACCAAGAGGCTAACTCAGCTTCCTTGAGCGGCAAATCATGTTGCAGAGCAAACTCATACACAAATTCAGCCCCTAAATCAGAATGATCTCCCGAACGCCCTTTCGCAATATCGTGGAATAATGCGGCAAGCCTTAATGTTTCTGGATGCAACAGCTTAGGGTAAACGCTAACACAGAGTGGATGGTCGCGGCGATTTTCTTCATGAGTAAAGCTATCTATTTTTTGTAGCACTCGGATGGTGTGCTCATCGACCGTATACGCATGAAAAAGGTCAAACTGCATTTGACCAACGATATTGCTCCAATAAGGGGTATAAGCACTTAATACACTGTGCAGATGCATGGGAACGAAAGCCCCTTTAATGGCTCTAGGGTGACGTAATATTTTGATAAAAAGCCGCCTAGCTTCAGGGAGTTCGCATAAAGGAGTAGTTAAATTACGTCGCGCAAAGCGCAGTTGGCGCAAGGTCGTTGAGTAGATCCCCGTGATATTGGGGTATCGAGCCATTAAATAGAACATTTTTAAAATGGCGGCGGGTTGCTTAACGAACAGCATATCATCAATAACATCGATTAATGGCCCCCGCAACTGAAATTGTTCATCTAGTGGACGAGGTTTTTCATCAGGATTGAGAGTAAGAATAGCGTCATCAAACAGTTGTAATAACATCTGATTGAGTTCACGAACGCGGCGTGTCACACGATAAAAATCCTTCATCATCAGTTCAACGGGCTGGTTTTTTTCCCCTTGGTAGCCGAGTAAGCGAGCGACACTAAATTGGCGATCAAATAAAAGGCGATTGTCATAGCGTTTGACAACTAAGTGTAAAGCGAAGCGGATTTTCCATAAAAAAGTGAGACACTCTTTTAGCTCTTGGCGCTCTTCTTCAGTAAGAAAACCAAACCCGACCATTTCATCGACGGTGGTGGCTCCAAAGTGCCGCCGAACGACCCAAAGTAGCGTATGGATATCGCGTAACCCTCCAGGGCTACTTTTTATATCTGGCTCTAAGTTATAGCTAGTACTGTGATAGCGATGATGGCGATCTTGCTGCTCTTCGAGTTTTGCGGCAAAAAAGGTTGCTGAAGGCCAAAAACTATCACTAAAGATGGTTTTTTGTAAGCGTAAGAATAGGGCGATATCACCACAAATTAGGCGCGATTCAATAAGGTTTGTCGCAACGGTTAAATCGGCGATACCCGCATCAATACACTCTTGCAATGAGCGAACACTATGGCCGATATCAAATTTAAGATCCCACAATAGAGTAATAAACTGGCCTATTTTTGAGGCTATCTGTTCAGAAAGAGGCTCTGCACTTAACACTAAAATATCAATGTCTGATAAGGGATGCAGCTCATGTCGCCCGTATCCACCTACAGCAATTAAAGACATATTGGGTTGTCGGTCAAATTGATACTCTTTCCATAAACGCGTGAGTAGGGCATCTAAGTAATCACTGCGCGCATGGACTAAATCAATCACGGACTCGTTTTGCTTGAATGCGGCTTCTAAGTGGTTATGGAAAGATTCGACATGCTGCTTGAGGCGAAGCAGTTCGAGGTCAGAAGATTGAAATAAAGTGGGTGATAAAAACGCTAAAGAGGATGGTGTCATCATTATCTTTCCGCATCGATAGGCTGAACACAATAGTGAACAGCTTACTGGGGATTTTCATGGATGAACAGCCGCAAATTAAATTATTTCGAGTAAAAAAAGAGAAGGGAAGCCTTAAGTATGCGGCATGTTACGAAAGTTGTTTTCTCTACAGGTAACATGCCACATAAGAGCCGCGTGCTAAAAATTAATCGTTAACCAGCACCGCTGAGATATATGGCTCTTCTTCTTTACGTAATGTCATGATTTCACACCCGTTGTCGGTGACAACTAGCGTATGCTCATATTGAGCCGACCAGCTTCTATCTTTGGTTTTTACGGTCCAACCATCATTCATAGTACGGATGCGGTAATCACCGACGTTGACCATCGGTTCGATAGTAAAAGCCATGCCTTTTTGTAATACAACACCGCTGTCATCGGCATCATAATGAAGGACTTGTGGCTCTTCATGGAAACCTTCACCGATACCATGACCACAATATTCACGAACAACAGAGAAGTCATGTTTCTCGACAAATTGTTGAATCGCTTTGCCCAAGGTGCGTAGGCGGATACCCGGTTTTACCATACGTAACGCTAAATAGAGGCTCTCTTGGGTAATATGGCACAGGCGTTCGCCTTGGATGGTTGGCTTACCAACAATGAACATTTTTGAGGTATCGCCATGAAAACCCTCTTTAATCACGGTAACATCGATATTCACAACGTCGCCGTCTTTTAGAATCTTATCATCACTAGGGATACCATGGCAGATAACATCATTGACTGAAATACAGACTGATTTAGGGAAGCCATGATAATTTAAGCAAGCAGGTATCGCTTGTTGTACATCGACAATGTGCTGATGACAAATGCGATCCAACTCCCCCGTGCTAACGCCCGGTTTTACATGGGGAGCAATAATTTCTAACACTTCGGCTGCTAAACGACCAGCAACGCGCATTTTCTGAATATCTTCTTCAGTTTTGATAATAATAGCCATGAATTCAGTCCATTTATGTCAGTAACGACTCTGTGACATAGTTTGTATGAAAAGGGTTTAATAGATGAGCGATAGTACCATCTATATCAACATGATGATGTTTATGGTATCAGCCACTGCATTTTCTGCCAACTAGGCATTGATGCTTCTTAGCCTTTAGAGTGAAATATCAGGCTGGAATGTACGCCATTAAATAAAAGGTATTGAGAGCAAATACACTTTGGGTCTGATATTATGGATAGTGAAACACGAGTATTTGTCGTTGAAGATTTTTTTATCAAATAATAAAAAGAAAAAACGCTATCCATACGCCGTGTATAAAACGCTCAATGATGCTTACCAAGGCGATTTCGCCTCGTTTTAATGAAGAGATTCAAGCCATTTGATGGTGTTTTTTCACCCCGTAAAAAAACAACAAAAGTTGGCTTATTGATCCATTTTATGGTATAAAGCGCGCCGGCGATCCACATTATCTCTTCGAAAAAATCGTTTTGCTACCCTGTTAAAGCGTATTCGATTGGCATTATGGATTAGCGAAAACTAAACTCAATTGTGTATAACACACACGGGTCGACACATGCACCGGGGTGCTCTTATGCGTTTTAGCGCAGCTTTGGAGTCGGTGTTATGGGATCCGTGGAGGCATAACCCCAATTACTTAAAATACAGAGGTATTAAATGGCAACTGTTTCCATGCGCGATATGCTACAAGCGGGCGTACACTTTGGTCACCAGACTCGTTACTGGAACCCTAAAATGAAACCTTTCATTTTCGGCGCTCGTAACAAAGTACATATCATTAACTTGGAAAAAACCGTTCCAATGTTCAACGAAGCTCTGGCTGAGTTGACTAAAATTGCTTCTCGTAAAGGCAAGATTCTGTTTGTTGGTACTAAACGTGCAGCAAGCGAAGCCGTTCAAGAAGCTGCTAATAGCTGTGACCAGTATTTCGTTAACCACCGTTGGTTAGGTGGTATGCTGACTAACTGGAAAACTGTTCGTCAGTCAATCAAACGTCTGAAAGATCTGGAAGTTCAGTCACAAGACGGTACTTTCGACAAACTGACCAAAAAAGAAGCGCTGATGCGTTCTCGTGAACTTGGTAAGTTAGAAAACAGCTTAGGCGGTATCAAAGATATGGGCGGTTTACCTGACGCTCTGTTCGTTATCGATGCAGAACACGAACACATTGCTATCAAAGAAGCAAACAACCTGGGTATCCCAGTATTTGCTATCGTTGATACTAACTCTGATCCAGACGGTATCGACTTCGTTATCCCTGGTAACGACGACGCAATCCGTGCAATCAAATTGTATCTGAGCGCTGTAGCAACTTCCGTTCGTGAAGGTCGTTCTCAGGATCTGGCTGTTCAAGCAGAAGAAGGCTTAGTAGAAGCTGAATAATAAGGCCTGCTCTAATAAAGAGCCCTTATAAACCAGGTATTGCTATATGGTTAGAAGGGGGCCTATATGGCCCCTTTTATCTATCTGAATCAGAATGACCCTTGTAGGGAGCCCCCTACGAGGTATATCGAGGAATAAATCACATGTCTGGAATTACCGCTGCATTGGTAAAAGAACTGCGCGAACGTACTGGCGCAGGTATGATGGAATGTAAAAAAGCACTAGTTGAAGCTAATGGTGATATCGAATTAGCAATCGACAACATGCGTAAATCAGGTCAAGCTAAAGCTGCTAAGAAAGCAGGCCGTGTTGCTGCTGAAGGTGTTATCCTTGCAGAAGTTTTTGCTGATGGCAAAAGCGGTGCTCTGATCGAACTGAACTGTGAAACTGACTTCGTTGCTAAAGATGCTGGTTTCTTGGCATTTGGTAAAGAAGTTATGGCTTCTGTTATCGCTGATAGAAATACTGATATCGAAGCAGTTAAAGCGAAATTCGAAGATGCACGTACTGCTCTGGTCGCTAAAATCGGTGAAAACATCAACATTCGTCGCGTCGCAATCCTAGACGGTGCACAAGTAGGTAGCTACCTGCACGGTGCGCGTATCGGTGTTTTGGTTGCGGCTGAAGGCGCTGATGAAGAGCTGCTAAAACACATTGCAATGCACATTGCTGCAAGCAAGCCTGAATATGTTACTCCAGACGATGTACCAGCGGACGTTGTTGCTCACGAGCACCAAATCCAATTAGACATCGCTATGCAGTCAGGTAAACCACGCGAAATCGCAGAGAAAATGGTTACTGGCCGTATGAACAAATTTACTGGCGAAATCTCTCTGACTGGCCAGCCTTTCGTGATGGATCCAAGCAAATCTGTTGGTGATCTGCTGAAAGAGAAAAATGCGAAAGTCACTAACTTCATCCGTTTCGAAGTGGGTGAAGGTATTGAGAAAGTTGAAACTGACTTTGCAGCTGAAGTTGCTGCAATGAGCAAATAAGTCGTCAGTTTTACAAGGAGCCGCCGATTGGCGGCTCTGTTTTAATATACATTGTAGTAATACAACGAATTCAATAATTAAGGTACGTAGAATCCACCTTTAAGTATTCTGCGTGTGTTACCCCAATAAATTATCTGTGTAGGACAGAACACCATGGCAACCAATGCAAAACCCGTTTATCAGCGTATCCTGCTTAAGCTCAGTGGCGAAGCCTTACAAGGCGCAGAAGGTTTTGGAATCGATGCTAGCGTTTTAGATCGTATGGCTCAGGAAATCAAAGAACTTATAGAGCTGGGTGTACAGGTCGGTGTCGTTATTGGCGGTGGTAACCTGTTTCGTGGTGCTGGTTTGGCACAGGCGGGGATGAACCGTGTGGTCGGTGACCATATGGGAATGCTAGCCACTGTGATGAACGGGCTAGCGATGCGTGATGCATTGCATCGTGCTTACGTGAATGCAAGACTGATGTCTGCTATTCCTCTTAACGGCGTGTGTGATAACTATAGCTGGGCTGAAGCTATCAGTCTGTTACGCCATGGTCGTGTTGTGATTTTTTCTGCTGGAACAGGTAACCCATTCTTTACAACTGACTCTGCCGCGTGTTTACGTGGTATTGAGATTGAAGCGGATGTTGTATTGAAAGCAACAAAAGTTGATGGTGTTTATTCAGCGGATCCTGCAAAGAACCCAGATGCCGTACTTTATGAAACGCTGACTTATCAAGAGGTGCTTGAGCGTGAATTGAAAGTGATGGATTTGGCAGCGTTTACGTTAGCACGTGATCATAACTTGCCTATTCGTGTTTTCAATATGAATAAACCTGGCGCTCTACGTCGTGTTGTAATGGGTGAAAATGAAGGAACTCTGATTTCTCACAATTAATACTCAGAGACATCAACCGCGTTTAACTGTATTATCTAATATAAGTTCAGACAATTTAAGCGAGGCTGCATTGCGGCCTTTAATAACCAGTTCTTAAGGGTTGAAAACGTGATTAATGAAATCAAAAAAGATGCTCAAGACCGTATGGAAAAGAGTGTTGAAGCACTAAAAAACCAAATCAGTAAAGTTCGTACAGGCCGTGCGTCACCAAGCCTACTTGATGGCATCATGGTTGACTATTATGGCGCCGCAACGCCTTTGCGCCAACTTGCTAACGTAACTGTTGAAGATGCGCGTACTTTAGCGATTTCAGTCTTTGATCGCTCAATGTCTCCCGCGATTGAAAAAGCGATTATGGCGTCTGATTTAGGTTTAAACCCATCTTCTGCCGGTACTGTTATCCGTGTTCCACTTCCTCCACTGACAGAAGAGCGCCGTAAAGACCTGATCAAAGTTGTTAGAGCGGAAGCTGAGCAAGGTCGTGTTGCTGTTCGTAACATTCGTCGTGATGCGAACGATAAAATTAAAGCCCTGCTGAAAGATAAAGAGATCAGTGAAGACGAAGAACGTCGTTCACAAGATGACATCCAAAAACTGACTGATGGCTACATTAAGAAAGTTGATGAAGCATTAGCGCAGAAAGAAGCTGAATTGATGGAATTCTAATCTATCAAGTAGCGAATAAAGCCATCTAGAGGGAAATCTCTGATGGCTTTATTCATTCATATCTAATAAAAATCCTTTCTTCCCTTTCAAGCTGATATAATCTCAGTATTGAGTAAATACAGAGCATCCGCATAATGAAACGTCTTACTATTCTAGGATCAACAGGTTCAATTGGTAAAAGCACACTTTCTGTTGTCAGAAATAACCGTGATAAATTTCAAATAGTCGCTTTAGTTGCTGGTCGCAATGTGGCGGAATTAGCAAACCAATGCCTTGAATTTCAACCTCAATACGCCTCTATGGCTGATGAATTTTCTGCTCAAGCATTACGGGCAATTTTGTCTGAAAATAATTGCAAAACAGAAGTTTTATCAGGAACAGATGCTGCCATTCAACTTGCAGGCTTGGATGATGCGGACCAAGTGATGTCCGCTATTACTGGTGTCGCTGGACTACTTCCTACCTTAGCCGCAATCCGCAAAGGCAAACGAATTTTATTAGCGAATAAAGAATCGCTGATCACGAGCGGTCGTCTATTCTTTAATGCGATTCGTGAGCACGGTGCGACAGTCTTTCCTATCGATAGCGAACATAATGCGATTTTCCAAAGTTTACCTGAAAACATTCAACTCAACTTGGGTTTTGCCGATTTATCGGCCTCGGGAATTTCAAGCATTATTTTGACAGGTTCTGGTGGTCCTTTTAGGGATACTCCGTTGTCGCACCTAGATAATGTGACGCCGGACGAAGCATGCAACCATCCAAATTGGTCTATGGGGCGTAAGATTTCTGTTGATTCAGCGACGATGATGAATAAGGGGCTTGAATATATTGAGGCTTGTTATTTCTTTAATGCCAATCAACAACAAATGGAAGTGATTATTCACCCTCAATCCGTTATCCATTCTATGGTGCGTTATCGTGATGGTAGCGTGATAGCTCAGCTAGGTACGCCTGATATGTGCACCCCAATTTCATACAGCATGGCTTATCCGCAGCGTATTTCTTCTGGTGTCGAACCGTTAGATTTTACAAAATTGTCATCATTAACCTTTGTACAGCCAGATTATCAACGTTACCCTTGTTTAAAATTGGCTATCGATGCCTGCCATGCTGGGCAAGCAGCCACAACTATTCTAAATGGCGCTAATGAAATCGCTGTCGCTGCATTCTTGGACGGTAAAATACGCTTTACAGATATTGCAAAAATTAACCTAAGTACATTAGAAAAATTGCATTTATCTGAACCAGTTTCGATTGATGAGGTCTTAGACATCGACAATCAAGCTCGTCGAGAAGCTGCACAACTAATCAAACATACATTTTCAGTCTAGTATGTGATTTATTTAGTTGCTGATAAGTATAATAAGTCTTTAATATGTGACGCTTATAAGAACGAAAGATAATATCAGTATTTAGCGGAGAATTAAGGATGTGTCTTATCAGCAAACTCAACAATAGCGGTTATGATAATGCTGAATTCTCGACGCTATGCATACAAGGATTACTATTTAATGAACTCTAGTGGTGAAAATCTCTCTCATTCAGCCTTGCCAAAACATGTTGCGATTATCATGGATGGCAATGGGCGTTGGGCAAAGCAGAGAGGAAAACTAAGAATAACAGGGCACAAGGCTGGCGTTGAGTCTGTGCGTAATGCAGTACGTTTTGCAGTAAAAAACAAGATTAGCTCACTGACGCTGTATGCATTTAGTAGTGAAAACTGGAGAAGACCAGAAAAAGAAGTCAGTTCACTGATGGAGCTATTTGTTTTTGCGTTAGATAATGAAGTCAAGAATCTACATAAAAATAATGTAAAATTATTGGTTATTGGTGATATTAGTCGATTTAGTGAGCGTCTTCAAAAACGTATTCAAAAAGCAGAAAAATTAACTGCAAATAACACGGGCTTAAAACTCAATATTGCGGCGAATTATGGTGGTCGTTGGGATATTGCTAATAGTATGAAGCAAATCTTTGCGCGCGTACAAAGTGGGCAACTTTCTCTTGACGATATCAATGAAAATACCATTGACCATTATGTTTGTATGCATGATCAAGAAAATGTTGATTTGGTTATCAGAACTGGTGGAGAACACCGTATCAGTAACTTTTTATTATGGCAGGTTGCTTATGCGGAATTCTATTTCACCAATGTACTGTGGCCAGATTTTGATGAAATGGTGTTTCAGAATGCAATTGATGCTTTTAGTCAACGCGAGCGGCGTTATGGTGGAGCTGAGTCTGATGATGAGCTCGTTAAATAAAAGGGGTAAATTGTGCTGAAATATCGTTTAATGACAGCGATTGTATTAATACCGCTGGTTATTGCTGCGCTTTTTTTGCTTTCACCTGCCGCTTTTGGTTATGTGGTGATTGCCGTATGTGCTTTAGGGGCTTGGGAATGGGCGCAATTTGCAGGTTGGCACACACAAGCTAAGCGAATTGGTCTTGCGGTGGTTTTTGCCGTCATACTGCTAGCCATGCAGTTCTCTTTTGCTGATATCACAACGTTAAAGAATGAGCCGCTTATTTTATATGGTTTATGGGCCGGTCTTATTTGGTGGATAGTGGCAATTTTACTTGTGATTACTTTCCCAGCATCGGCAAAAGCATGGGGGCAATCGGCGTTAGTACGTGTACTGTTTGGGCTGTTAACTATCATTCCTTTTTATTGCGGTATGATGGTGCTTCGAACCATTGGTTACCATAGTGACACCTTTTTTGGTGCTTGGTGGTTGCTATATGTTATGTTGCTGGTGTGGGGTGCTGATTCAGGTGCTTATGCCTTTGGTCGTACAATGGGGCGCCATAAGATGGCACCTAAGGTTTCCCCCGGTAAAACCTGGGAAGGCCTTGTTGGTGGGTTGATCACCGCAGGTATTATTTCTTGGCTATTTAGTTCATTTGCGCCAATCCCAGTAATGCCTGATTATTTGCTGGTTACATCAATTATTGTTGTTGTAGTATCTGTGTTCGGTGATTTGACGGAAAGTATGTTTAAACGCCAGTCAGGAATTAAAGACAGTAGCCATTTAATTCCTGGTCACGGTGGAATTCTTGATCGAATTGACAGTCTAACAGCGGCAATACCTGTATTTGCAGGGTTAAATTTGTTAGTTTTTAACGGGTTCGGTCTCTAGGATAAGACATGGGATTTTTTTGGAGTCTAGCGGCATTTATCATCGCCATTGGGGTGTTAATTACCGTACATGAATTTGGTCACTTTTGGGTTGCACGTCGCTGCGGTGTTTATGTAGAACGTTTTTCTATCGGCTTTGGGAAAACGTTATGGCGCAAGGTGGATCGACAAGGAACCGAATTTGTTATTGCCCTGATCCCGCTAGGCGGTTATGTCAAAATGCTTGATGAGCGCGTCGGCGATGTGTCACCTGAACGCCGTCATTTAGCGTTTAACAATAAAACGGTTGGTCAGAGAGCCGCCATCATTAGTGCTGGCCCAATTGCGAACTTTTTACTTGCAATTGTTGTCTACTGGGTGGTGTTCATGATGGGGATTCCATCAGTACGCCCTGTGATTGAAGATGTGAAACCTGGCTCAGTTGCCGCTAGTGCAAATATTTTGCCGGGAATGGAACTAAAATCGATTGATGGTATCGAAACGCCTGACTGGAATTCAATTCGATTAGCCTTAGTTGGCAAAATTGGCGACAGTGAACTCACTGTGTCCGTATTGCCTCAAGGGTTTAGTGAACCGGTGACTAAAACGGTAGATTTAACCGCATGGCAATTTGATCCTGAAAAGCAAGATCCCGTTCTTTCCATGGGAATTATGCCGGTTTCCGCTAGAATTGATCCTGTGATATCGAAAGTTTCACCGGGTTTAGCTGGTGAGCGAGCAGGTTTGCAACCCGGAGATAGAATTGTTAGCGTAAATGGCGAAACATTAGATTTGTGGAATCCGGTAACTCGGTTGATTCGTAATAGTCCGAATCAACCGTTGAAGTTAGCTGTTGAAAGAAATAATCAGATCATCTCACTCACATTGACGCCTGATAGTCAAAATGGAAAGGGTGGCGAGCAAATTGGATTTGCGGGAGTTGAACTTTCAGTGTTACCGTTAGCAGATGAATATAGAATGGTGCAGCAATATGGGCCATTTTCTGCCATCTATCAAGCTAGCGATAAAACGTGGCAGTTGATGAAACTGACCGTGAATATGATGGGCAAACTCGTTGTTGGGGATGTCAAACTTAACAACTTGAGTGGACCGATATCTATTGCGAAAGGTGCAGGGGTATCGGCAGAGTCAGGCTTGGTATATTATTTGATGTTCATTGCGCTGATAAGCGTAAACTTGGGCATTATCAATTTGTTTCCATTGCCTGTATTAGATGGGGGGCACTTGCTCTTCCTGTTAATTGAGAAAATTAAAGGAAGTCCAGTGTCTGAGCGAGTACAAGACTTTAGTTATCGGATAGGTGCAATGGCATTGATTCTGTTAATGGGACTTGCACTTTTTAATGATTTCTCTCGCTTCTAACAAGTAAGCTGGGGACCAGTAAGGAATACGCATAACAACGATGGCGATGAAAAAGTTGCTCATAGCGTCGCTGCTATTTGGCAGCGCGACTGCATACGGTTCAGACGGATTCGTAGTTAAGGACATTCGTTTCGAAGGTCTACAACGCGTCGCCGTTGGTGCAGCATTATTGAACATGCCTGTCAGGGTAGGTGACTCGATTGATAACGAAGATATTAGCCGTTCAATTCGATCTCTATTCTCTACTGGCAACTTCGAAGATGTTAGGGTCCTGCGTGATGGAAACACGCTGATCGTTCAAGTTAAAGAGCGACCAACCATCGCGAGTATCACTTTTACAGGCAATAAATCTGTTAAAGATGATATGCTCAAACAAAACTTGGAAGCATCAAACATTCGTGTTGGTGAGGCTTTGGACCGCACGAAAATAGCGAATATCGAGAAAGGTCTGGAAGACTTTTACTATAGTGTTGGTAAATACAATGCGACAGTAAAAGCAGTGGCTACGCCACTGCCTCGTAACCGTGTAGATTTAAAATTTGTGTTCTCTGAGGGCGTGTCTGCAAAAATTCAGCAGATTAACGTCGTAGGAAACAAAAATTACACGACGGCTGAATTGGTTAATAAATTCCAATTGCGTGATGATGTGCCATGGTGGAACCTAGCGGCAGACCAAAAATATCAAAAACAAAAACTGGCTGGTGATTTAGAAACTCTTCGTAGCTTCTATCTTGACCGTGGCTATGCGCGTTTCAATATTGATTCCACTCAAGTCAGTTTGACGCCAGACAAAAAAGATATCTACATTACAATTAATGTCACTGAAGGCGATCAATATAAGATCTCTGGTGTGGAAATTAATGGTAATACCGCAGATCATCTGACTGAAATTCAAGAACTCATTACGATCACCCCAGGCGAGCTGTATAACGGCACGCAGGTGACGAGTATGGAAAACAAAATCAAGGATCTTCTTGGTCGTTATGGTTATGCCTATCCTCGTGTAATGACACAACCTGAAATTAATGATGAAGATAAAACGGTCAAACTGCATGTCAATATTGATGCAGGTAACCGCTTCTATGTTCGTCAAATCCGTTTCCAAGGTAATGACACAAGTAAAGACTCCGTCCTCCGTCGTGAAATGCGCCAGATGGAAGGGGCTTGGCTTGGTAATGATTTAGTCGAATTAGGCAAAGAGCGTCTTAACCGTACGGGTTTCTTTGAAACTGTTGATGTCGAAACGCAACGGGTACCGGGTAGCCCAGACCAAGTCGATGTGGTCTACAAAGTTAAAGAGCGTAATACAGGCTCCATGAACTTTGGTGTCGGTTTTGGTACTGAAAGTGGCGTGAGTTTCCAAGTCGGTGTAAGTCAAGACAACTGGTTAGGAACCGGTAATGCGGTTGGGATCAACGCAAGCAAAAACGATTACTCAACCAACGTTGAAATGTCGTTTACGGATCCTTACTTCACCGTTAATGGTGTGAGCTTAGGCGGGCGTGTTTTCTATAATGATTTCCGTGCGAAAGATGCTGACTTGTCTGGCTATACCAATAAAACCTATGGTTTAGATACGTTCTTAAGCTTCCCATTCAACGAGAATAACTCATTCCGTGTTGGTGCAGGTTACGTTCATAACTCATTGTCTGATATGCGTCCGCAAGCAGCAATGTGGGATTACCTCTATTCTATGGGCGATAAGCCACCAATTAATGATGATGGTCGCAATAAAGAGAAATTTAATGCGGATGACTTCACCGTTAATTTAGGTTGGACTTATAATTCCTTGAACCGTGGTTTCTTCCCGACATCGGGTAATAAAACCAGTGTTTCAGGTAAAATCACCGTTCCAGGCTCTGATAACGAGTACTACAAACTGCGTTTTGATACAGCACAGTACTACCCAATCAATGAAGATGAGACTTGGGTTATCTTAGGTCGTGCACAAGCAGGTTACGGGGATGGTCTTGGCAGCAAGCAAATGCCATTCTATGAAAACTTCTATGCTGGTGGTTCAAGTACGCTGCGTGGTTTCCGTTCTAACAATATCGGGCCAAAAGCGGTTTATCTGAAAAATGTTAATGGTAAAGGTGAGCCTGAACCGGGTAGCCCATCAAGCGATGCGGTAGGTGGTAATGCGATGTATGCGGCGTCCTTTGAGCTGATTACACCAACTCCATTTATCGATGAGAAATACTCAAATACAGTTCGTACATCGTTATTTGTTGATGCGGGTACAGTATGGGATACCAACTGGAACAGTATCAATGCAGATTGGCGTAAAGGCATGCCAGATTATGGTAAAGCAACAAACGTCCGTGTTTCTACGGGGGTTGCTCTACAGTGGATGTCACCGCTTGGGCCTCTGGTCTTCTCCTATGCGCAACCTATTAAGGATTACGAAGGGGATAAATCAGAACAGTTCCAATTTAATATTGGTAGAACGTGGTAATCTAGAACGTCTCTATCTAAGGAAAGCCCTTGCATATATTGTGAGGGTGACCAAAATTTCCAGCCATAAATATGGGTTAAGGAGTTTCGTGTGAAAAAATTGTTGTGTGCGGCGGGTGTCACTCTGGCTTTGGCGATGTCAGCAGGTGCTTATGCAGATAAAATTGCAGTCGTGAACGTTGGCGAAATTTTCCAAAAAATGCCAGCGCGCGAAGCTGTAGCCAAACAGCTTGAAAGTGAATTCAAAAGCCGTGCGACAGAGTTGCAAAATTTAGAAAAAGACCTTCAATCACGCGTAGAAAAATTACGTCGTGATGGTGCAACAATGAAGCAAAGCGAACGTGAAAAACAAGAAAAAGAGCTGATGGCTAAACGTGATCAGTTCGCAGAAAAAGCGCAAAAATTTGAAGAAGACAACCGTCGTCGTCAAATGGAAGAGCGTAACAAAATCCTAAGTCGTATTCAGGATTCTATTAAATCTGTTGCAGCCAAAGAAGGTTATGATGTGGTTATCGATGCAAATGCTGTTGCATATGCCAAAGATAGCGTAGACATCACGAGTAAGGTTCAAAAACAGGTTAAATAATAGATGTCCTCAATTCGATTGGCTGACCTCGCTCAGCAGTTGAATGCACAGTTACACGGTGATGGCGATATCGTCATCACCGGTATTGCACCGATGTATTCAGCAAATAATCAGCAAATTACATTCCTATCAGATAGTCGCTACAGCGACAAACTCGCTGAGTGTCAGGCTGCCGCTGTGGTATTAACAGCGAAAGATCTTGATGCTTGTAAAGTGGCGGCGCTGGTAGTCGATAACCCTTATCTTGCCTATGCTCGCATGGCACAAATCATGGATACAACGCCAAGCCCAGCAGAGAATATCCATTCGTCAGCCGTTATCGATGAAGGGGCGAAGTTAGGAAACAACGTGGCGATTGGGGCGAATGCCGTGATTGAAAGCGGCGTTGTGTTAGGCGATAACGTTGTTATTGGCGCAGGTTGTTTTGTTGGTAAAAATACTCGTATCGGGGCTGGTACGCGTTTATGGGCGAATGTTAGCGTTTACCATAATGTTGAAATTGGTGAACACTGCTTGATCCAATCAGGAGCTGTTATCGGTTCTGATGGTTTTGGCTACGCGAATGATCGTGGCAATTGGGTCAAAATTCCTCAGCTAGGCACAGTTATTATTGGCGATCGCGTAGAAATTGGCGCTTGTACAACAATTGATCGTGGTGCGCTAGATAATACAGTTATTGGTAATGGTGTTATTATTGATAACCAATGTCAGATAGCACACAACGTAACCATCGGTGATAATACCGCCGTAGCAGGTGGCGTTATCATGGCGGGTAGCTTGAAAATTGGTCGCTACTGCATGATTGGTGGTGCGAGTGTTATTAACGGTCACATGGAAATTTGCGATAAGGTGACTGTCACAGGGATGGGAATGGTTATGAGACCAATCACTGAACCTGGTGTATACTCTTCTGGTATTCCTTTACAGCCTAATAAAGTTTGGCGTAAAACAGCAGCTTTGGTTTTGAATATCAATGAGATGAATAAGCGCTTAAAAGCTGTTGAGCGTGAATTAGATAGTCAAACTCAAAAAAATCAGTAATCATTTCGTAATTCAGGTTAAAATAATCGACTGAGTTACGTTTTTCCGGCCTGCCAGTTAACCTAACTTTATGGTTAAAGCAGGCCGATTCGTTAATTAAATTGTATTAATAGACAGGAAGAGTATTTCGATGAGTGATAATCATACTCTGAATATTGAAGAGATTTTAGAATTACTTCCACACCGTTACCCATTCCTTTTGGTTGACCGTGTACTGGATTTTGAAAAAGGAAAATCTCTGCGCGCAGTAAAAAATGTGTCATTCAATGAACCCTTTTTCCAAGGCCACTTTCCGGGCAAACCTATTTTTCCAGGTGTGTTGATCCTAGAAGCAATGGCTCAAGCAACAGGTATCCTAGCATTTAAGAGCGTTGGTAAACTAGAACCGGGTGAATTGTACTATTTTGCAGCGATTGATAATGCTCGTTTCAAGCGCCCAGTGTTGCCGGGAGATCAGATGATCCTCGAAGTCGAGTTTATTAAAGAACGTCGCGGTGTTGCACGTTTTAAAGGTGTTGCAAAAGTTGATGGAGAAGTGGCCTGCGAAGCTGAAATGATGTGCGCCCGTCGCCGTGAGGTCTGATATGATTGATAAAACAGCCTGTATTCATCCCTCATCGATTGTCGAAGATGGAGCTATTATTGGTGCCAATGTTCGTATTGGCCCTTTTTGTTATATTGGTGCTAACGTTGAAATCGGCGAAGGCACTGAGCTCAAATCGCACATTGTTGTTAATGGCCACACCAAAATTGGCCGTGACAATGTGATCTTCCAGTTCGCATCGATTGGTGAAATCAACCAAGACCTGAAATACCAAGGTGAACCAACACGAGTCGAGATCGGTGACAGAAACCGTATAAGAGAAAGTGTCACTATCCATCGCGGAACGATCCAAGGCGGTAGTTTAACCAAAGTGGGTGACGATAACCTATTTATGGTGAATGTGCATATTGCCCACGATTGTATTATTGGTAACCGCTGCATCATTGCAAACAACGGTACACTGGGTGGTCATGTTATTTTAGGTGACTTCGCAATTATTGGCGGAATGACTGCCGTTCATCAATTTTGCCAAATTGGTGCTCATGTTATGGTTGGCGGTTGTTCAGGTGTGGCGCAAGATGTTCCACCTTACGTCATTGCGCAAGGTAACCATGCAACGCCTTATGGCCTGAATATTGAAGGCTTGAAGCGTCGCGGTTTTGATAAAGAGTCTCTACATGCGATTCGTAATGCTTACAAAGTCCTTTATCGTTCAGGTAAATCACTAGAGGAAGCACGTAGCGAAATCGCTCAACTTGCACAAGCTAACCCGCATGTGAAAGTGTTCAGCGAGTTCCTTGAGAACTCCGCAGAGTCTAATCGTGGTATTATTCGTTAGTCGGTAGTTAAGATAACGAAGTCAGGGCCTTTATTAAGGAGATCATTTTGGCGAATCATCACCGCCCACTTACTATTGGCCTTGTTGCTGGGGAAACATCCGGCGATATACTCGGCGCAGGGCTTATCCGAGCACTCAAAGCACAAGTACCTGATGCACGTTTTGTAGGTGTCGCAGGGCCTTTAATGCAAGCAGAAGGCTGTGAAGCTTGGTATGAGATGGAAGAGTTAGCGGTAATGGGGATTGTTGAAGTGCTTGGCAGGCTTCCTCGGTTACTCGCTATTCGCAAAGATCTTACCGAACGCTTTACACAATTACAGCCAGATATCTTTGTTGGTATTGATGCACCTGATTTTAATATCACCCTTGAAGGGAAGTTAAAATCAAAAGGCATTAAAACCATTCATTACGTCAGCCCTTCTGTGTGGGCATGGCGGCAGAAACGCGTCTTCAAAATTGGTCGAGCAACAAATTTAGTGCTTGCCTTTTTGCCGTTTGAAAAAGCCTTCTATGATCGTTTTAATGTTCCGTGTCGCTTTATTGGGCACACAATGGCAGATGCTATCCCGCTTCATGTCGATAAAACAGCGGCAAGGCAACGCATTGGTATACCTGAAAAAGGGAAGTGTTTAGCCCTCTTACCGGGCAGCCGTCACTCAGAAGTTGAAATGCTAAGTGCTGATTTTTTGAAAACAGCGAAAATTTTACAACAGCATTTTACGGATCTTCACATTGTCGTGCCTTTGGTCAACCAAAAACGGCGTGAACAGTTTGAAGCGATCCGTCAACAAGTCGCTCCAGAGCTAGCTGTCCATATGTTAGATGGCCAAGGCAGAGATGCGATGATCGCGGCGGATGCGACGTTGCTCGCATCGGGAACGGCGGCTCTTGAATGTATGCTAGCGAAATGTCCAATGGTAGTGGGTTATCGTATGAAACCATTTACTTTTTGGTTGGCAAAACGTTTAGTAAAGACACCCTATGTTTCATTGCCTAATTTGTTAGCTGAAAAAGAGATAGTCAAAGAGTTACTACAGGAAGAGTGCCAACCTGAAAAGTTAGCTCAGCAGCTAATTCCCTTACTGGAAGGCGGCGAACAGGTAGAACAATTAAAAGCAACATTTTTACAGCTCCATCAATTGATCCGCTGTGATGCAGATAAACAAGCGGCTGAAGCTGTATTGGATTTGGTTCGAAATTAATGGATTTTATATACCCAAAAGCCAACTTAATTGCTGGCGTAGATGAAGTTGGGCGCGGCCCCCTTGTTGGTGCGGTGGTGACCGCCGCTGTAATATTGGATCCTAAAAATCCAATCATTGGCTTGACTGACTCAAAAAAACTCACCGAGAAAAAACGCGAAAAACTCTTTGTTGAGATCCAAGAAAAAGCCTTGTGCTGGTGTATTGGGCGAGCCGAACCTGAAGAAATTGATGAAATCAATATCCTGCATGCCACCATGCTTGCGATGCAACGTGCTGTTGCTGGTTTAAGCATAACACCTGATTTTGTTTTAGTGGATGGTAACCGTTGCCCAACCTTATCAATGCCTTCACAAGCGGTGATTAAAGGTGATAGTTTAGTGCAGGAAATAAGCGCGGCATCAATTTTAGCCAAAGTGGTTAGAGACCGAGAAATGGTTGAGCTAGATAAAGCTTATCCAGAATATGGTTTTGCAAAACATAAGGGCTATCCGACGGCTTATCATTTAGAAAAACTGGCACAGTTTGGCGCAACAAAATTTCATCGCAAGAGTTTTGCTCCTGTGCGCCGTGCATTAGAAGCGAAAGATTGAGTATAAATTAGATGGCTGAACCTCGTTTTATTCACTTACGCGTTCACAGCGACTATTCAATGATTGATGGTCTGGCAAAAACCGGCCCATTAGTTAAAAAAGTGGCAGCAATGGGCATGCCAGCATTTGCGATCACTGATTTCACTAACTTATGTGGTTTGGTGAAGTTCTATGGAGCAGCGCACGGTGCTGGTATTAAACCTATTATTGGCGCTGACTTTTTTGTTGAAAGCGAGCAATTGGGTGATGAAATTGCTCACTTAACCGTACTAGCTCGTAATAACGAAGGCTACCAAAACCTGACGCTGTTGATCTCAGAAGCCTATCAAAAAGGCTATGGGGCGATAGGGCCAACGATCCATCGCGATTGGCTTGTTAAGCATAAAGAAGGTTTGATACTGCTTTCAGGTGGCCGCCAAGGGGATGTAGGGCAATTTTTATTGCGCGGTAATCAAGCTCTCGTTGATGAATGCTTGGCATTTTACGAAACCCACTTTCCCGGTTGCTACTATTTAGAACTCATTCGTACAGGAAGGCCTGACGAAGAGAGTTATTTACATGCGGCGGTAGAGCTTGCAACGCAGCGTGGTTTACCTGTTGTTGCGACTAATGATGTACGTTTTATTGAAAGTAGCGACTTTGATGCGCATGAAATACGTGTCGCTATCCATGATGGTTTTACCTTATCTGATCCTAAAAGGCCTAAAAAATATAGCCCTCAGCAATATTTACGATCTGAAGAAGAGATGTGTGAGCTGTTTGCCGACATCCCTGAAGCACTTGAAAATAGTGTAGAGATTGCTAAGCGTTGTAATGTAACCATTCGTCTTGGTGAGTACTTCCTTCCCCAATTCCCAACAGGGGATATGAAAACGGAAGACTTTTTGGTTATGCGGTCAAAAGAGGGATTAGAGGAGCGCCTGAAGTTCCTTTTTCCTGATGAGAAAGTGAGAGCCGAAAGACGTCCTGAATATGATGAACGGCTAGAAGTCGAGCTAAACGTTATTAACCAAATGGGGTTCCCTGGTTATTTCTTGATCGTGATGGAGTTTATTCAATGGTCAAAAGATAACGGTGTACCAGTAGGGCCTGGTCGTGGCTCCGGTGCAGGCTCTTTGGTTGCCTACGCTCTAAAAATTACTGACTTAGATCCGTTAGAGTTCGATCTCCTTTTTGAACGTTTCTTAAACCCTGAACGGGTTTCTATGCCTGACTTTGACGTTGACTTCTGTATGGAAAAACGCGATCAAGTGATTGATCACGTTGCTCAAATGTATGGACGAGATGCGGTTTCACAGATCATCACGTTCGGTACGATGGCGGCGAAGGCGGTTATCCGCGACGTAGGCCGTGTATTAGGCCACCCATACGGTTTTGTCGATCGGATCTCGAAACTGGTTCCCCCTGATCCGGGAATGACATTAGAGAAAGCATTTGAGGCCGAGCCGCAACTGCCTGAAATTTACGAAGCCGATGAAGAGGTGAAAGCGCTCATCGATATGGCGCGTAAACTTGAAGGGGTCACACGTAACGCCGGGAAACATGCTGGGGGCGTGGTTATTGCGCCTACCAAAATTACCGATTTTGCCCCTCTGTATTGCGATGCGGAAGGGAATAACCCAGTCACCCAATTTGATAAAAACGACGTTGAATATGCGGGATTGGTGAAGTTCGACTTTTTGGGATTACGTACGCTCACGATCATTAACTGGGCGTTAGAGATGATCAACGCAAGGCGGGCTAAGAAAAACCTTGAGCCAGTGGATATTGCGGCAATACCATTGGATGATCAAAAAAGTTTCGACATGTTGCAGCGTTCAGAAACAACGGCGGTATTCCAGCTTGAATCTCGAGGGATGAAGGATTTGATCAAGCGCCTGCGTCCTGACTGCTTTGAAGATATGATTGCATTGGTGGCACTGTTTCGCCCTGGTCCATTGCAATCAGGGATGGTGGATAACTTTATCGACCGTAAGCATGGGCGTGAAGAGATTTCATACCCTGATGTACAGTGGCAACATGAATCATTAAAACCTGTTCTAGAGCCGACGTATGGCATTATCTTATACCAGGAACAGGTGATGCAGATTGCACAGGTACTCGCTGGTTATACTCTCGGCGGCGCGGATATGTTACGTCGTGCGATGGGGAAAAAGAAACCGGAGGAGATGGCAAAACAGCGTTCCGTCTTTGAGGAAGGAGCCATCAAAAACGGTATCGATGGTGAGCTATCGATGAAAATCTTTGACTTGGTAGAAAAATTTGCCGGTTACGGATTTAACAAATCTCACTCCGCCGCTTATGCGCTCGTTTCATACCAGACATTATGGCTTAAAGCGCATTATCCGGCTGAATTTATGGCGGCTGTTATGACCGCGGATATGGATAACACCGAGAAAGTCGTCGGCCTCGTCGATGAATGTTGGCGAATGGGGTTAAAAGTATTACCTCCTGATATTAATAGTGGGCTATATCATTTTCACGTTAACGATGAAGGTGAAATTGTTTACGGTATCGGTGCGATTAAAGGTGTCGGTGAAGGCCCAATTGAGGCGATTATAGAAGCTCGCCAAAAAGGTGGCATCTTTAAGGAAATTTTTGATCTTTGTGCGCGTGTTGATCTTAAAAAAATTAACCGTCGCGTCATGGAAAAACTGATCATGGCGGGGGCGTTCGATCATTTAGGGCCTCACCGCGCAGCCTTAATGTCTTCACTGGAAGATGCGCTGAAAGCGGCGGATCAGCACGCCAAAGCAGAGGCTATAGGGCAAACTGATATGTTTGGTGTGCTTGCAGAAGCCCCTGAACAAGTGGAAAGCTCATACGCGAGCGTACCAAAATGGCCAGATCAAGTTGTTTTGGACGGTGAAAGGGAAACGCTGGGTCTTTATTTGACAGGGCACCCGATAACGCGTTATTTAAATGAAATAGAACGTTATACTAATGGTCTGAGATTGAAAGATGTGAACCCTACCCCTCGTGGTCAGGTGACAACTGTGGTAGGTTTAGTACTTTCAGCCAAAGTTATTACTACCAAGCGTGGCAATCGAATTGGTATTTGTACGCTTGATGATCGTTCCGGTCGTCTGGATATTATGTTATTTTCAGATGCACTAGATAAATACCAGCACTTGCTGGAAAAAGACAGTATCCTGATTGCCACCGGTCAGGTCAGCTTTGATGATTTCAACGGTGGTAATAAAATGACAGTGCGGGAGTTAATGGATATTAGTGAAGCAAGGGAAAAATATGCGCGAGGACTTGCAATTTCACTGTCAGACAAACAAATTAATGATCAGTTACTGAACCGACTTCGCAGCACTCTTGAACCCCATCGTTCAGGAACGATTCCGGTTCATTTGTATTATCAGAAGGATGATGCCAGAGCAAAGCTTAAATTTGGTGTTGTTTGGCGCGTAACACCCGTTGATGACCTTCTGAATTCTCTGCGAACTCTGCTGGGTAATGAGCAGGTAGAATTAGAATTTGACTAAAATAGGAATATTATGAGTCTGGATTTTCTTGATTTTGAACAGCCAATTGCTGAATTGGAAGCGAAAATTGATTCGCTGACTGCAGTTAGCCGTCAAGACAACAATTTAGAAGTCAACCTAGATGACGAGGTTGCTCGTTTACGTGAAAAAAGTGTTGAACTGACGCGTAAGATTTTCTCTGATCTGGGTGCATGGCAAATTGCTAAACTTGCTCGTCATCCACGCCGTCCTTATACATTAGATTATATTTCTCGTATATTTACTGACTTCCAAGAACTCGCTGGTGATCGTGCTTATGCCGATGATAAAGCTATTGTTGGCGGTATTGCACGTTTGGACGGTCGTCCTGTTATGGTTATTGGCCATCAAAAAGGGCGTGAGACAAAAGAAAAAATTCGCCGTAACTTTGGTATGCCAGCACCAGAAGGCTATCGTAAGGCATTACGCTTGATGGAAATGGCCGATCGTTTCAACTTACCTATTATTACCTTTATTGATACTCCGGGGGCTTACCCAGGTGTTGGCGCGGAAGAGCGTGGTCAGTCGGAAGCCATTGCACGTAACTTGCGTGAAATGTCTCGCTTATCAGTGCCAGTTATCTGTACCGTTATTGGTGAAGGTGGGTCTGGTGGCGCGCTGGCTATCGGCGTAGGTGATAAAGTGAATATGCTGCAATACAGCACCTATTCCGTTATCTCTCCAGAAGGTTGTGCATCTATTCTGTGGAAAAGCGCTGATAAAGCGCCATTAGCGGCAGAAGCAATGGGGATCACCGCATCTCGTCTTAAAGAGTTGAAACTTATTGATAATGTGGTCACTGAGCCGTTAGGTGGCGCACACCGCAGTTACGATGAAGTTGCGGCGTCTTTAAAAGCACGTATCGTCGAAGATTTAGACGAATTGCTTGAGCTAGATGAAGAAGCATTAAAAAATCGTCGCTACCAGCGTTTAATGGAATATGGCTATTGCTAATTAAGACCTATTAGCAAAGTAAAAACGGGAGTTTGGGATAGCCAGCTCCCGTTTTTTATTCGTGCATCACGCTCTTTGAGTCGTGAAATCTAGTCAAGGTGGTGATTAATTGGTAACTTTGATAGGGTAGTTAACCACATAAGCACTTTATTGTTTTTGCTAAAATAATGAATATAGGCAGCGACGGTCGTTCCAAAGTTGATGTCACTTTTCCGATTAAAAACTGACATAAATAAGAGATAAGAATGAGGCAATATAACTACTTAATTTACGCCTTGATGTGTGTATTAATATGGAGTTTTATCCCAATTGTTTCTCGTTTTGGGCAAAATGGTTTAGATAGCTTTCAATTTTTATTTTGGTCTAATCTTATTTCAGCGATGTCAGTAATACTGGTTGCACTGATCGCGGGTTATAAGCCAACCAAATTGTTTATTCTTCCTCGTGATATCCTCCTTAAAGTCTTTGTGCTTGGTTTTTTAGATTGCTTATTTTATTTGCTTCTTTATTACGGTTACGCCATTGAAAATGGTATTGCAGTATTAGTGATCCAGTATAGTTGGCCTTTAATCATTATCTTGCTGTCGGTCTTTTTATTAAAAGATAAGCTAGCTGGCAGGCAGATTGTGGGCGTGATTATCGGGTTTATTGCAGTGATTATCACTTTTACCAAAGGGCATATTACTCAACTACAGGTTGAGGATCCGGTGGCTCTGTTATTCGTATTTAGCGGTGCATTTTGTTTCGCACTGATGTCGGTGTTCTCACGGCAATATTCGATTGACCCTTATATTAGTACAGTTTGGTTATTTATCTTTTCAACGTTAACTTCATTGGTGTTATTACTGTCATTTAGTGAACTACAATTGCCTTCCAAAGCTGCATTTTGGCCGACGGTAATCAACGGGGTACTCATTAACGGTGTATCTTACATTTTATGGTTTAAGGCGATGAATACGGGACATTCTGCAAAAATTGCCTCCATCGTATTTTTATCCCCAGTATTATCCGTACTTTGGTTGGTGGTCATTTTAAGTGATCCGTTTGAAATCGCTTATATCATCGGTGTATTGCTAGTTATCGTTTCTGGTGTGTTATGTGTTGGTCAGAAGAGAAAGCAATCATATTAGCGTAAAGAAGGGCAGATTCATGGCGCTACAGCCGCAAGCAATTATAGAGCAGGTGCTCAACAAAATAGGTCATTTTCGAAAAATACTGGTGGGATTTAGCGGGGGCGTTGATTCAACCGTATTGCTGCATGCACTTTACCAAATCAAAAAATATCAGCTTCCCTCGTTAGAGATCCGGGCTATTCACATTCATCATGGGCTTAACGTTAGGGCCGACGATTGGGAAGCTCACTGCCAACACTTGTGTGAACAGTGGCATATTCCCTTTGTCTGCACGCATGTTACAGTTGATCCTTCAAGTCGTGGTATTGAAGCGGCTGCTCGTGAGGCGCGTTATCAGGCTTACCGAAACGAGTTGGCAGAGGGGGAAATCATAGCCACCGCTCAGCACCTTGATGACCAAGCAGAAACCTTTATGTTGGCATTAAAGCGTGGCAGTGGACCTGCTGGGCTTTCGTCAATGCCCGAATTGTCACCATTTTATGCAGAAAAAGGGGAAACGTGGTTACTACGTCCGTTATTAGCAATATCTCGCGGCGATCTGGAAAATTATGCACGTGAATATCCGTTAACGTGGGTTGAAGATGACAGTAATCAAGACGATCGTTATGATCGCAATTTCCTTCGGATACATATTATGCCGACTTTAACTGAGCGTTGGCCTCATTTTGCCGCCGCAGTTTCGCGTAGTGCATCCTTATGTGCTGAACAGGAATCGCTGCTTGATGAGCTATTACAAGATGCGCTGGACGAAATGATGGATTATCGCGGTGGTCTATTTATTGATAACTTGCATGATTGCAGCCCAGCGAAACGTAACGCGCTACTTAGGCGTTGGGTTGGTCTACACCGCTTGCCAATGCCACCTTACCATCAACTACAACGCATTTGGCAAGAAGTGGCGCTAGCCCGTCAGGATGCTGAGCCGATTTGTCAGTTAGGCCATGTCGATATTCGTCGATACCAAGGCGCATTATGGATTGTACGTCGTATCAACCCGTTATTAGGGCAACAATTTTGCTGGGATTATCCCCAACCTTTTATTTTGCCTGAAGGATTAGGGCGACTTGAGGTTATTGCCGATGAAGGGCAAATTCGCCCGCCTCTGCCAACAGAAAAAGTGACTGTTCGTTTTGGCTTACAAGGCACACTGAACATTGTGGGTAGGACGCATTCAAGAAGTAGCAAAAAAATCTGGCAAGAGCTTGGTATCTCTCCTTGGATGCGAGAAAGAACCCCACTAGTTTATTATGATGAACAATTAATTACCGCCATTGGGTGCTTTATCACTCCTGAAGGCCTCGTTGCAGATGAGGAAATTGGGGTTGCCTTCCATTGGGATAAGTTCGATGAATATCAAATAGAGGTGTAAATAAAATAGAGAGCCCCTTATGACAGTGACCATTCATAAGGGGCGTAGAGGGGCTCAATGGAGTATGAGCTTTAGTGAGAGCAATCGACAACGATAGTGCCGATCTCAGGATGACTGAAGGTGTTGATATGATCCAAACGAAGCTCTTTTGTTCCATCTTGAGTCTCTAAGATTAGGTACTCAACTTTTTTACGCAAGAGCAAGTCGCTGGCCTTCCCCTCAATGATTTCGCCGCCATGAAGTTTAATTTCCAGTTTCAATTGGCGTTGGCACGCGATTTCAAGATATTCGTAATCATCACAATTGATAGGTTGATATTCAGTATCTGTAGACATATTCCCTCACCACTATGTTAGTGGCGGTTATTGCCGCCTTGACTATTTTTTACCAAGCATCATGTGCTTCATAGGATAATAGCACAGTAATTTTAATAACAATAATCAGCAATAGATGAAAACGTAAATTCATGATTAACGTATGTGGTAAAAAATGAACTAATATCAGTAAAGTCCGAAATATAATAATCTCGCCATTTTTCTCTGCATAAAATGTTATGATTAGATATAGACTAAAAATATAAGAATTGAACTGTTAGGAGATAAAGGTAATGAAAAAGTCACTATTCTTAGCATTAATGGCGACCGGTGTGATGACATTAGTGGGTTGCCAAACAGCCGTTAAACAACCTAGCGTAACTTATATTGATAGAGCATATACAGGCATTTTACCGTGTGCGGATTGTTCTGGAATTGAGGCCACTCTACTGGTTAACCAAGATGGTACATACGTAGAGCAATTAGTATATTTAGGGTCTCGCGATGGTGACCAAACATTTTATGAAACGGGCACATGGGCAAAAGATGGCGATAAATTACGCATGACGAATGCAAATGGTGAGCGCGCGTACTTTGCACCATCGGCAGATGATAAATCAATGGTCTTGCTTGATCAGGAAGGCAACAAAATTCAATCACAACTGAATTATACGCTAACCCAAGTCGCACCAAGCAAAAAAACAGGTGAATACCGCTACTTTGCTGATGCAGCAACATTTACCGAATGTAAAACAGGCCGTACTTATACTGCAACAGGGATAGAGCTTGAGAAAGGTTATAGTGCAACAGGTGTGACAGGTGGAACGCCTGTTTATGCTGAAATTGAAGGTTACTATACGGTAAGGCCATCAATGGAAGACGGTAAATTTGATCCTGCGTTAGTGCAAACAGGTGATATTATGTTTGATAAATCGAGCGCATGTAAATAAATAGATTTAATCTATTATTAAAATAATAAATATCGGCTCAATTTGAGCCGATATTTTTTTTGATAAGTGGATGAAAATAGAAAATTTAAATTATTACTTAATTTATAATAATAAAAATATGATTAATTGATATTTTTTATCAATAATATATTTATATGAAATGTGAAGAACGTCATAACGATTAGTCAATCAGAAACAATTCACTATAACCCTGAAATATTCATTACAAGGGATATTACGTATAATGTCTTCAACTAAAAGCAACTCGCGAATGACGCAAGCTGAATTTAGATAACAAAAAAACGTAAAAATATCTGATGCGAGAGGTAGGTATTTTAAGTGAACGATATGATTGAGAGGATTACTGTGGAAAAGAAGCTTATTTACTTGTTTTGTTCCGCTGGGATGTCAACCTCACTACTTGTCTCTAAAATGAGGCAACAAGCTGAAAAGTATGAGGTTCCCGTTATTATAGAAGCTTTTTCTGAAACGCTTGTCCTCCAAAAAGGGAATGATGCAGATCTCGTTTTACTTGGTCCTCAAATTGCTTGGAAGCATTCCGAAATCCAGCGTTTACTGCCAACTAAAAATGTTGAAGTTATTGATTCGGTTTTATATGGAAAAGTTGATGGCTTAGGTGTTTTAAAAGCAGCGGTCGCATCAATAAAAAATAAATCACGTTAATCAATTATAGTTTGTTACAACTTCAGTTATTTATCTATTTGCTATGGTCGTCTTATGCATACAAACAAGATATGTGATTAAAGTATCTAAGGATATTCTATGGATCATATGCTCTCTTCTCTTGAAAAAGTATTGCTTCCGATCGCATTAAAATTGGGTAATCAACCTCATATCAATGCAATAAAAAATGGTTTTATTAGATTAATGCCATTAGTGTTAATTGGGGCAATGTTTGTTTTGATTAATAACGTTTTTCTGAGTTTTAATGAAGGGTCGTTTTTCTATTCATTAGGTGTTCGTCTATCACCAGAAACAATAGAGTTCATTAATAAGTTTAAAGGCATCGGCGGTAATGTATATAACGGTACATTAGGGATTATGTCTTTAATGACGCCTTTTTTTATTGCTATGGCTCTCGCTGAAGAACGCAAAGTGGACTCTATAGCGGCAGGAATTATTGCGATAGCAGCCTTTGTGGCTGTTACACCATTTGATGTGAATGGAGCCTATGCTATCGGTGCGAATTGGCTAGGTGGCGCAAATATTATTTCAGGTATTATCATTGGCTTAGTTATTGCTGAAGCTTTTACCTTTATTGTCCGCCGTAACTGGGTAATTACATTACCGGATACAGTACCGCCAGCAGTTAGCCGCTCCTTTTCTGCATTAGTGCCAGGTTTCCTGATACTATTAGTGGTAGGGATTATTGCATGGGTGCTAGCAGGGCAAGCGACTCACTTCCATCAATTTATTATGGATACGATCTCAACCCCATTAGCTTCGCTGGGAGGGGTTGTCGGTTGGGCGTATACGATTTTCACCTCACTATTATGGTTCTTTGGTATTCATGGTGCTTTGGCTCTTACAGCACTAGACTCAGGGATTATGACGCCTTGGGCGCTAGAAAATGTCGCGTTATATAATCAATATGGTTCGGTTAATGATGCGATTGAGGCGGGGCAGACATTTCATCTGTGGGCAAAACCTTTATTAGACTCCTATGTTTTCCTTGGTGGAACAGGCGCTACGCTTGGATTAATTATTGCCATATTTATAGCCTCACGGCGAGCAGATTATCGGCAGGTCGCTAAATTAGGGTTACCAGCGGGGATATTTCAAATTAATGAACCAATTATATTTGGGATCCCTGTGATCATGAACCCAATCCTTTTTATTCCATTTATCATTATTCAACCTCTGTTAGCCGCAATCACGGTGATTGCCTATTATGTAGGTATTATTCCGCCGATTACGAATATAGGTCCATGGACTATGCCAACAGGATTAGGCGCATTCTTTAACACAAATGGTAATATTTCTGCTTTATTTTTAGCACTGTTTAATCTTGGTATTTCTGTTCTTGTTTATTTACCTTTCGTTATTATTTCTAATAAGGCGCAAACTATTGCAAATAATACGGAAAGTGAAGAAGAGATCAAAAATGCATTGAAGTTTTAAATATATTAAAAATGAATAATAAATGGGGAAGTTATGATTGACATAGATAGTAATGGAACACTCTCTGCTGACAGTCTGGAAGAAGTAGTGATGGGGTTAATCATTAATTCTGGTAGGGCAAGAAGCCTCGCTTATAAAGCGTTAACTTATGCCAAGGAAGGCAAGTTTGTTGAGGCGATGGAGCTAATGGAAGATTCAAAAGAAGCCT
Organism: Providencia sp. PROV267; assembly: GCF_028477825.1. Classification (NCBI taxonomy): domain Bacteria; kingdom Pseudomonadati; phylum Pseudomonadota; class Gammaproteobacteria; order Enterobacterales; family Morganellaceae; genus Providencia; species Providencia sp. PROV267. The sequence goes on from NZ_JAMPLX010000026.1 coordinate 144,238, forward strand.
TAACTGAAGCCCATAAAGTGCAGACAAAAATGATAGAGACGGATATGGGGGAAGGCAAAATTAAAGTGAGTTTAATACTTGTTCATGCTCAAGATCACTTAATGAATACGATACTTGCTCGTGAATTGATCACGGAGTTAATCGAAGTCCATAAAAAAATAAATTAAATAAAGGGGATGATGATGCAGCCGACACTAAATGTTAATAACTCAAATATAGAGATTAAAATGGTCTATGAGAATGATATATTTAATGACAAGGATTTCCATGTTGTTATTTATAATAAAACAGAAAGTGCAACAGGGCTGCATCAGCATGATTATTATGAATATACGATTGTCCTAACAGGGCGTTATTATCAAAAAATTAATGGCAGAAAAGTATTGCTTGAACGAGGGAATTTTGTTTTTCTGCCAATTGGCTCTCATCATGAAAGTTTCTATGACTTTGGAGCAACAAGAATTTTAAATGTTGGTATAAGAAAGTCATTCTTCGAAAAATATTTTTCACCCTTATTACCATCATTTTTTGTTGCCTCTCAAGCCTACCCATTAAAAAATGAATTTATGGCTTATATAGAATCAGTGATTGCGTCATTAAACTTTCGTGATAGTGAATTTAATGAGTTTATTGAGGTAGTAACCTTTAATGTGGTCAATAGACTACGTCATTATAGAGAAAGCAAAGTCTATGATGATACGCCACAATGGCTAAAAAACACGATTGAAGAAATGCATGAAATTGCAATGTTTAATGAAAATGCGTTAGAAAATATGGTGACAATAACAGGGAAGTCACAAGAGTATTTAACTCGTGCCACAAAGCGCTATTGCGGAAAAACACCAATGCAAATCATTAATGAAATTAGAATTAATTTTGCTAAAAAACAGCTAGAAATTACAAATTATTCAATCACTGATATTGCATTTGAATCAGGTTACAGTAGCCCTAGTTTATTTGTGAAAAAATTTAAAGAGGCGACATCATTAACACCAAGTGAATATAGAAAAAGCCTACAGTCAAATTTTTATTAAAGATATCCAGTGAAAATGATAGCCAATGTTTATTAATAAAATAGGTAGGTGTTAATATGGTGCATAAATTAAAAGTCGTCACTATTGGTGGTGGAAGCAGTTACACTCCTGAATTAATAGATGGTTTTATTAAACGTTATCATGAACTACCGATTAGTGAACTTTGGCTGGTTGATATTGAAGAAGGAAAAGAAAAACTCGATATCATTTATGAGCTAGGGTTGCGCATGATAAAAAATGCCAATATACCGTTAAAACTCTATAAAACATTAGACCGCAAAGCTGCACTAAAGGATGCTGATTTTGTGACGACACAGCTACGTGTCGGGTTATTAAAAGCGAGAGAGAAAGATGAAGTAATACCATTACAATATGGATACTTAGGGCAAGAAACGAATGGAGTGGGAGGCTTATTTAAAGGGTTACGTACCATTCCGGTAATTTTTGAGATCCTTAAAGATATTGAAGCTCTCTGCCCCCAAGCTTGGGTGATTAATTTTACCAATCCAGCAGGAATGATAACCGAAGCAGTATACCGGCATACGCAATTTAGACGTTTTATAGGCGTTTGTAATATTCCAATTGGCCTGAAAATGTTTATTACGGATGTGCTCGGTTTAACAAAAAAAAATAATTTGTCGATAACGCTTTTTGGTTTAAATCATATGGTATTTGTCAAAGACATTTTTGTCGACGGCGTGTCTCGCTTTGATGAAGTACTTAATGGCATTATTTCGAAAGCTTATAAAGCAAGCTCGGTAAAAAATATTACAGGTTTACCCTTTGATAGTGGGTTATTGAAGGCCTTGAAATTAATTCCATGCTCATACTTACAGTACTATTTTAAGTATAAAGAAATGCTCGCGATTGAAATGGCGGAATTCTATAAAGAAGGCACCAGAGCGCAAGTTGTACAAAAAATTGAAAAAGAGCTTTTTGAATTATACCAAGATCCCGAATTAAAAATTAAACCAAAACAGCTTGAATTGCGGGGGGGAGCTTATTATTCAGATGCCGCCTGTGAAGTGATAAATGCACTGTATAATGACAAGCAGACCGAGCATTATGTGAATATTCCCCATAACGGCCATATTAGTAATATTCCTGCAAATTGGGTTGTCGAAATGACCTGTAAATTAGGGCGTAATGGCGTTACACCGCACGAAAGAGTGACTCAGTTCGATGAAAAAGTTCTCGGCTTAATTTATAGCATCAAAGAATTTGAAATAGCCGCGAGCCAAGCGGCAGTGAGTGGCGATTTTAATGAGCTTTTATTAGCAATGAACTTAAATCCTTTAGTTCATTCAGACAATGATGCTCGGGATATGGCTAAAGCACTTCTTTTAGCCCATAAACATTATTTACCGAATTTTTCTAAGGTAATTAAATATCTTGAAGAAGAGGGGAGTGCGAATAAACCCCATCTTAATGGCATTGCAGTATGACGAGTTTACTTATTGTGAACGCAGATGATTTTGGCTTATGTAAGTCAGTCAATTATGGGATCTTAGAGGCTCATCGAAATGGTATTGTGACATCAACTACGGCCATGGTAAATATGCCTAGTATCCAACATGCGGCACAATTAGCCACAGAGCAGCCATTATTGGCTGTAGGAATGCATTTTGTCCTTACAATGGGGAAACCGTGTTCGCCAATGCCTTCGCTTGTGCGTAACGGTATATTAGGGAAGTGGATATGGGAGATGGAAAAATCAGATCAACTTCCTATAGCCGAAATAGTGCAAGAGCTACACTGCCAATATAATCAGTTTATTGATATTTTTGGTAAACCCCCCAGCCACATTGATAGCCATCATCATGTACATATGATGGCGCCCCTTTATCCTTTAATGGTCGATTTCGCCAATCAAAAAGGGATAGCATTACGGGTTGGTTACCACAATAAAATAAAAAATACTCAAGTACGTACAACAGATGCGTTTTCCGCTGACTTTTATGGGGAGCCAAATAGCATATCAGAGTCGCTTTTTTTAGAAATACTCCATAAGGCAAAGCAACGAGGGGAGTGTTCTCTCGAAATAATGTGCCATCCCGCATTTATTGATAATGAATTATTAAATAGCGGCTATGTGTATTCCCGAGTAAAAGAGTTAGACGTTTTAACGTCAAAAAACTTAAAAGCGGCTATTGCTGAGAAGGGGTTTTTACTTGGTTCGTATTTAGATTTATCATAAATATGCCCAACCTATCAGGTAATAGGTTGGGCAGGAAGGATTAGCGCACAGTATTTGCGAGCTTCTCTTTTAAGAAACTGACAACATTATCAAGACCGATAAGGGCTTTTTCATCATTACGGCGAGCTTTATACTCAACTTGATTATTGTCTAAGTTACGGTCGCCAATAACAATGGTGTATGGAACACCGATAAGCTCCATATCAGCAAACATAACGCCTGGGCGCTCCTTACGGTCATCAAAAATAACGTCAATACCTTGTGCTTTTAAGTCAGCATACAGTTTTTCCGCGACTTCTTTGACTCGATAAGATTTGTGCATATTCATCGGCAGGATCGCAACATGGAATGGCGCAATCGCATCTGGCCAAATGATACCACGCTCATCGTGGCTCTGTTCAATTGCCGCTGCAACAATACGCGTAACACCAATACCATAGCAACCCATGGTTACGATTTGATTATGACCTTCTTCATTTTGTACTGAAGCTTTCATCGCTTCTGAATACTTAGTCCCCAGTTGGAAGATATGCCCTACTTCAATACCACGCTTAATCAGCAATGTGCCTTTGCCGTCTGGGCTTGGATCCCCTTCAACAACATTGCGTAAATCGAACGTTTCAGGTTGTGCTAAATCACGTTCCCAGTTGATACCAAAGTAGTGTTTGCCATCGATATTGGCACCTGCACTAAAGTCACTCATTACGGCAACACTACGGTCAATCACCATTGGCAGAGGCATATTGACAGGGCCTAATGAGCCCGGTGCTGCTTTAACTGCCGCTTTGATTTCTTCTTCAGATGCAAACTCTAATGGGCTAGAGATCCATGGGTGTTTTTCCGCTTTAACTTCGTTTAATTCATGATCGCCACGAATTAATAAGGCAACTAATGTGTGCCCAGACTCTTTTTTAGCTCTAACAATGAGTGTTTTAACGGTTTTTTCGATAGGCAAACCGAATTGCTCCACCAACTCCGCAATAGTTTTTGCGTTTGGTGTATCGACAAGGCGCATTTCTTCTGTTGGCGCTGAACGTGGTGTTAGCGGAGTGATGGCTTCAGCCAGCTCAATATTTGCTGCGAAATCAGAGCCTGTAGAGAATACGATATCGTCTTCACCGCTTTGCGCAAGCACTTGGAATTCGTGAGAAGCACTGCCCCCAATTGAGCCTGTGTCAGCTTGTACAGCACGGAAATCAAAACCGATACGAGTAAAGATTTTGCTGTAGGCTTCATACATTGCATCATAGGTTTCTTGCAATGATTCTTGTGATGTATGGAAAGAGTAAGCATCTTTCATAATAAATTCACGTGAGCGCATGATACCGAAACGTGGGCGCACTTCATCACGGAATTTTGTCTGAATTTGGAATAAATTCAGTGGTAGCTGTTTGTATGAAGTAATTTCATTACGCACTAAATCAGTAATGACTTCTTCATGGGTTGGACCTAAAACGAAAGGGCGCTCGCCACGATCAGCGAAACGCAGTAATTCAGGACCATACTGCTCCCAGCGACCACTCTCTTGCCACAAATCAGCGGGTTGAACAACGGGCAAAGACACTTCAATTGAGCCCGCATTTTCCATTTCTTCACGGACAATGTTTTCGACTTTACGCAGAACACGGACACCAGTCGGTAACCAGTCATAAAGGCCAGATGCAAGTTTACGGATCATTCCTGCACGAAGCATCAATTGGTGACTGATCACTTCGGCATCTGCAGGAGTCTCTTTTAGTGTTGAGAGCAGATATTTGCTAGTACGCATTGTATAGGTTCCATTAGAACAACGGGTGATGGCAAAAATGTTCTTGCCAACTTAATCTAGGCTGCAAAAGCAGCATGATAAAACAGCTAGTCTACCAGCGACCGTGCTTTGCCAAAAGGGGTTAGTCGATTTTTTCATAAGGTTCGATGGCGAACACTTCTGTTATATTATTGAGCACTCTCCAACGCACATTAAAATCGAGTAAATGCACAGCATAGTCACGCTCTTCAGTCATAGCCTGTTTCTTGTAGGCTGGACGTGGATCTTGCATGAGAACTTGCTGTATAAATTGCGCGATCCCAGGGTAGCTTGTTTGGTATTTTAATAAATCTTGCTGAACTTGGGGATGAAAAATCACTTGCATATCATCCGCCGGGGCATCTTGAGCAAAACCAGCCTGCGCTGTAGGGATAGCTTCAGCAAAAGGTAAGTATGGTTTGATATCAATGACTGGAGTGCCATCAACTAAATCTAAACTCCCTAACTCCAAAATAATTTGATTATTATTTTGGCTTATTCCTTTTAATTCAATTAATGACATGCCAATTGGGTTTGGTCTAAAGGTTGAGCGTGTAGCGAAAACGCCCATTTTCTCATTACCACCAAGCCGAGGAGGGCGCACTAGTGGTTTCCACCCCCCTTGCATGGTTTGGTGGAAAACAAATAGTACCCAAATATGGCTGAACTGGTCTAAACCTCTAATCGAATTAGGATCATTATAGGGAGGATGCAAATGCAATCGCCCCGAGCCACCTGGAACAAGTCCAGGTTGGCGTGGGATGGCAAATTTTTCCTTATAGGGGGATTCAATATGCCCAATTACATTACATTCGAACGATTTCATTAGGTATTTATTCGACAATTTTTATCGCACTACCTTCACAAATCGTTGCTTGGTAGCAACCAGGAGAAGCCATTGTTTGGCATTGATGCAATACAACAGCATCGGCGGCGATATACGCTGCTTTGGTTAACATACTTTTCTTCGCAGTATTCAGATTTGCTGGTGGGCTTTGAAGGCTTTCACGACATGATTGACCTGAAACAACACCTAAATCTTTAAATGGCATTCCCAATAGCTCTTCAGGGCTGTTCATGAGTTTTACATTTGTCGTGCTAGGTTTGGTGTCTGTTTTTGGTACTGGTTTTGAAAGCTTCATACTTGTGAAGCCTTTATTTGGACCCTGATGAATGTATTGATTCATTCCACACCCAGCGAGAACAAAAGTTGCTAGGGTGAGCAATAACAATCTCATAAGTTTTTCCTTTTTTAATCTTATAGTCTTATAGGTATTGGGAAAATGATATTTGCTATGTGTTGTCTTTATATAATACAAAAAATACTAGGTGGCACTGACCACCTAGTATATTAATCGCTTTTTTACTAATAAAAAAGATTACCAGCCTTTAACTGCACCACCATCAAAGACTTCATCTGCCTTCTTAGCAACTTCATCTGATTGATATGCTTGAACAAACTTCTTCACATTCTCATTATCTTTATTATCGTCACGAGTCACAATAATGTTGACATAAGGAGAATCTTTATCTTCTACAAATAAACCATCTTTTGCTGGCGTCAGTTTAGGCGTTGCGCTGCTCGCCCAAGTTGTGTTGATGATGGCCAGAGCAATTTTTTTATCATCCAATGCACGTGGCAATTGTGGTGCTTCTAATTCAACAAATTTCAAGTTCTTAGGGTTTTCGACCACATCCAAAGCGGTCGGCATTAAACCAGTACCTTCTTTCAGTTTAATTAAGCCTTGTTTTTCCAGCAGAAGTAGTGAACGACCTAAGTTAGTTGGATCGTTAGGCAACGCAATTTGTGAGCCATCGGCAAGTTCATCAACTGATTTAATTTGTTTAGAGTATGCCGCGATTGGGTAGATAAATGTATTACCTACAGGCACTAATTTATAGTTACGATCTTTAATTTGCTGATCAAGATACGGTTTGTGTTGGAATGCGTTGGCATCAAGATCACCTTTGCTTAAGGTTTCGTTTGGTAGAACAAAGTCATTAAACGCAACCAGTTCGACATTCAAACCATATTTTTCTTTTGCTACTTTTTGTGCAACTTCAGCAACTTCTAGCTCTTTCCCCATAATAACACCGACTTTGATGCTATTGGGATCTTTTTCTTTTTCGCCACAACCCACTAGAACTAATGATCCTAATAGCGCGCCGACAACTGCGATAGATTTCAACTTAATAGACATAGATATACCCCTTAAATGCTTTTCTTTATAGCACCTTAATAACGGCGCTGCTATTTTACGGACTATTTATGTGACACTTTTTTCATTAAGTATTCACCAGTAAATTGAATGGCGAAAACTAAGATGACTAACAGGACAAGTACGGTATTCATCACTAATGGATTATAACTGTAATAACCATACTGCATTGCTATTTGGCCTAGGCCACCTGAACCGACAGCACCGCCCATTGCAGAATACCCAACCAGCATAATTAAGGTGATCGTTGCAGCGTTGATGATCCCAGGTAAAGACTCAGGTAATAGAACCTTTTGAATAATTTGCAGTGGTGTAGCGCCCATAGCTCTGGATGCTTCAATCAAACCACTTGGTACTTCTAATAAGGTATTTTCAACCATACGAGCAATAAAAGGGATTGCACCAACAGTAAGGGGAACAATAGCACCTTCAATGCCGATTGCTGAGCCGACTAAAAACTTGGTAAATGGGCTTATCCAGACTAATAGAATAATAAATGGTATTGAACGGAAAATGTTCACTATAGCCGAGATCACCGCATAAAGAGCCGTATTTTCCATGACTTGCCCTCGGCGAGTCACATAGAGTAGAACCCCTGTAGGTACGCCCATGATAAAACCGAGGATCGCCGAAACGAAAGTCATAATAATAGTATCAATCGTTCCCGATATAAGCAGTGAAATCATTCCATCAGACATAACCCAAAACCTCTACTTTGACATGATGCTCTTTCAAAAATTCAATGGTTGCTTCAACACCGCCATTAACCCCATGTAATTCAGCGAGCATGACGCCAAATTTTACGCCACCGGCATAGTCAATTTGTGAACTTAATATATTGATATCGATGTCAAATTTACGAACAGCCATAGAAATTAGTGGTGCATCAACAGATTGCCCTGTGAATTCTAGCTTCAATAAAGGCGATAAATCTGCTGCTGGTTCATTTTTGAGTCGTTCTTTATAGTCATCAGGAATATCAATGACCAACGTTGATTTAATAAACTCTTGTGCCACAGGCGTTTTAGGATGAGAGAAAACTTCACTCACTTTATCTTGTTCAATCAACTGACCGCCACTAATGACAGCGACTTGGTCACAAATATTCTTCACCACATCCATTTCATGGGTGATTAAGAGAATAGTTAGCCCTAAACGGCGGTTTATATCTTTGAGTAACTCTAAGATGGAGCGTGTTGTCGCAGGATCCAGTGCACTCGTAGCTTCATCACATAATAAAACTTTTGGCGAGTTGGCTAATGCACGCGCGATTGCTACACGCTGCTTTTGCCCTCCCGAAAGATTCGCGGGATAAGCATCTTTTTTCTCTGTTAGGCCAACAAGATCCAGTAATTCGCTAACACGTGCTTTAATTTTATCTTTAGGCGTATTATCTAGCTCAAGTGGCAGTGCCACGTTATCAAATACGTTCCTAGAAGATAGCAAATTAAAATGTTGAAAGATCATGCCAATACCACGACGTGCTCTCGTCAAAGATTTTTCAGGTAAAGCCGTTAAATCTTGACCGTCAACGATAACTTGCCCAGAGGTAGGGCGTTCAAGCATATTTACACAACGGATTAGCGTACTTTTACCCGCGCCAGAAGCACCGATAACACCATAGATCTGTCCAGCAGGAACATGCAGGCTAATATCTGTAAGTGCCTGAATGTTACGGCTTCCTTGCTGGAAAACTTTATTAATATTTGAGAGCTTTATCATTTATTTCTTCTAAGTATATAGGAATCAATTTTTAGATGTCTAAATCTAATATGGTTGGATGTTAAGGCGTCTAGACGTCTAAGTCAACAAGGTTTGGTTTATTTATTCTATTCTCATTTATTTTCTTTTCATGAGATACTTAAAACTCATTTAGTTTGAGGAGTAAATCGGTGAGTAAAGGCATACCAGCAATCTTTTTAGATAGAGACGGTACAATCAATATTGATCACGGCTATGTACACAAAATAGATGACTTTCAATTTATTGAAGGTGCCATTGAAGCCATGGCTGAGTTAAAGAAAATGGGTTACGCGCTTGTCGTAGTGACGAACCAATCAGGCATCGGTAGAGGGATCTATTCTGAAGATAGTTTTATGCAACTGACAGAATGGATGGATTGGTCATTAGCCGACCGCGGTGTTGATCTGGATGGCATCTATTTTTGCCCTCATCACCCAGAAGCTAAAGATAAAGAGTATCGTCAAGATTGCGATTGTCGTAAACCTAAACCCGGCATGCTACTAGATGCTCAATCATTTCTTAATATAGATATGGCATCTTCTATAATGGTGGGAGATAAATTAGCAGACATGCAAGCAGGGAAAGCAGCAAAAGTGGGTACAACTATTCTAGTGAAAAGTGGTGAAGCGGTATCAGAAGAAGCGATTGCGAATGCCGATATGGTGATTGAAAGTATCGCAGAGCTACCAAAAGTAGTAAAAAGTATCAAAAAATAGGCTTTGTGAGTGATATTTGACCAGGTGATAATTTTTTTTCAAAAAACAC
>NZ_JAMPLX010000027.1:0-135500 GCF_028477825.1 Providencia sp. PROV267
GTGCCGCCTCTTGGCGTTGGCGTTCTGCTTCATCTTCCGCCGCTTTGATTGCGGCTAGCTCGGCTTGGCGCTGACGCTCTGCCTCTTCCTCTGCCTTTTTAATAGCAGCTTGGTCTGCTTGATACTGACGCTCTGCGGCTTCTTCAGCCGCTTTAATTGCAGCCTGCTCCTCTGCTTTTTTCTCTTGATACTGACGTTCAGCTTCTTCTGCCATTTTTGCAGCATCAATGTCTTGTTTTTGCAGCTCTATCTCTTTGTCTGCATCTATCTTTTTTTGTTGTTCTGCTTCTTGCTGTTGAGCCTCTTTCTCGTCTTTACGACCAAAACCCAACCATGAGAAAAAGCCTTTTTTCTTGTCTTTAGCCATCAGCCACTACACTCCTCGCGGTAAAAACATGGCGCTTCATAATTAAATCGCAATAAAATTACATGCAGTCTATCATTTCATCGCGCCGCAACACATATCTGAAAGAAAAATCATGACAATTTAATCTGATTTTTTAAGTTAAAACTGTGAAAATGGCGCGTTACAATAAGACAACGCATTTTATAAAGCTCAACAAAACTGAGTAGCAATGGATATTATGGCAAAAAAACCACAAAGCGCCTCTTTAGGTCAGATACGCATTATCGGTGGCAAATGGCGCGGGCGAAAGCTCCCTGTTCGTGATAGTGAGGGCTTACGTCCCACTACAGATAGAATCAAAGAAACTTTATTTAACTGGTTAATGCCTATCATACGTGAAGCTCGTTGCCTTGACTGCTTTGCTGGTAGTGGTTCATTAGGATTTGAAGCACTATCACGCTTTGCCGATAGTGTGACGTTTATTGAATTGGATAAACAAAACGCCCAGTTACTAACAGAAAATAAAGCGCGCCTGCAATCTGATAATGCTAACATTATCAACGGTAACAGCCTTGAAATACTGGGTCAAAATGGTACACCTTTTGATGTTGTATTTATTGATCCTCCTTTTCGTAAAGGACTCTTAAGCGACACTATCCAGTTGTTAGAAAAAAACCAATGGCTGGCAGATGAAAGCTGGATATATGTTGAGTCAGAGGCGGAGTCACCACTTACTGACATCCCCACTAATTGGCAACTGCATCGTGAGAAAATTGCGGGGCAAGTGGCTTATCGTTTATTTATTCGCCATTCAATTGAGGAAAACAGCCATGCTAGTTAATGCAGGTCGAGTGCTAATGATTTGCGTTTGGGGGTTTATGATATTTAATCTAATCCAGCCTTTTCCTAAGCCATTTAAATATTTTATGGATATTGCCATGATATTTATGATTGTTATGCATGCACTGCAAACTGTCCTCCTGAAAGCAACACTCGCTAAAGGAGAAAAATTATCCGGCTGGTTACAGACCCGAATTTTTTTCTTCGGTGTCTTTGAAATGTTAGCAATGCAAAAAAAGCAAAAACAAGCGCTTGAGAATAATAAGAAAGAATAATTAGGTTATTCGTCAGGCTCAAAACTTAAGAACCGGGTTCCTTGCATACGGAGCGTTCCTTGGCGACCCTGTTCAATAGCTTGATATTGAGATTCACTGACGATCACTTTAATCACAGCCGTATTATTTAGTGGTTTAAAATAGACCTCATAACGAAAGGTTTCAGGTGAAACCACATCCCGTTCACGGGAACGCATATTGGGATAAGGGTAATCTTTTTTACTATCAACAACCACCGAATAACTGACTGGCACAGCATTATCATTGATCTCATTTTGCTTGCGTTGGTCAAAAAAGCGCTTTGTTGCCAAGACAGCAATAATCGCCAATACGATAATAAGTAAGATAGGTTTATTCATAAAGTTAACATTGTGCTTAAAGTGTTCATCAGTATAGTTTATCTTAATCATACAGAAGGAACACCACCCTAGTTGCTTCATTCATTGAATTTATAAGGATGTGTTTATGATTAGTTGGCCATTCCTTGCAGTACTTTTTTCTGGTTGGCTGTATGTTGATGCAGCATATCGTGGCCCTGAGTGGCAACGTTGGTTATTTCGTCCCGTCACACTGATACTGTTATTGCTCTGGGGCTGGAATGCAGATTTTCTCACCACACAAGGATATTTGATCCTTGCTGCATTGGCAGTTTCATTACTCGCCGATATGATGAGAATGTTTTCAAGTGAGCGCTTACTTGCATCTGTAACCTTGCTGTTTGTAAGTTATCTTCTTTATACCATCAGTTTTGGTATGCAGTTAGATTTCAGCCTATATCTCCCTTGGCTCCCAATACCTCTGATTATTGCAGCTATCACTTTAGGTGTAATTTGGACAAAACTCAAAGAGTTACAGGCAATGATCTTTGCATTATTAATCATGAGTATGATTATGGCTTGGGTAGCCGGTGACCAATTCTTTGGCCTAGGGCGCGATTACAACTTCTCAATCATGGTTGGGGCATTTTTGCTGTTTATTTCTAACTGTATTTGGCTAATTGCTCGTTTCCGCTTTCCTTTTAAAGCGTCGAAAGCCATTGTCGCGGCCCTCTATTTCCTCGGACAATTCTTCATTATCCGCGCGGTCTATTTATAACTTTCTTCACTGCCAATTGATAAAATTCTCAAATAGCATTTTTTATCAATTGGCATCCCCTAATCTATTTGACTCTGGAGTAGACTCCAAAGTATAGACTTATCAATATTGATTAAGGTCATTGTTTGATAAGGGGGCGCATATGCACTCACACAACCATAAAGAAGCACATCAACATAATAGCGCTTGCTGTTCGAGCAGCAGCTGCTCTTCAACTGCGGTTCAAAACAGTAAAAATGTAAGTAATGACTCACATACTCACGAACACGATACTGTCGAGAAACATCCTGACGATGATGAGGAGGCTCATCAGCACCAGAGCTGCTGTTCAACCTCTCATCAAGCACATGATCATCAAGAACATGAGCATAGCCATCAGCATACGGCATGTTGTAGTTCTTCAAGTGAGCTGCAAAATGATGTTGCACCTGCACAAGCCGCAGGGCAACGTTTCAATTGGATAATTCGCGGTATGGATTGTCCTAGCTGCGCTCAAAAAATCGAAAATGCGGTAAAACAAATCACTGAGGTAAAACAGGCTAAAGTCCTATTTGCCACAGAAAAACTCGTTGTTGATGCCGATAAAGATATTAGTTCCGCTGTCCGCGCAACCGTAGAAGCGGCTGGCTATGAGCTATTAGATGTTGGTATCAATAGCGCTGCTGCTATTACACCTCCGCCTAGCCTATTAAGCGAGTCGAAGCCTGTGATCATCTTAGCCATCTTAATGGCTATTAGCTGGGGGGTGGAGCGCATTAACCCTCAAATTGGTCTCATTGCTTTTACACTAACGACTTTATTTGGCCTTTATCCCATTGCGCGTAAATCATTACGTTTGATCCGTACTGGTACACCTTTTGCGATCGAGACCCTGATGACTGTCGCCGCTATCGGTGCCATCTTTATTCAGGCAACAGAAGAAGCCGCGATGGTTATCTTACTATTTATGTTGGGGGAAATGCTGGAGTCTTACTCTGCTGGTCGAGCACGACGCGGTGTCAGTGCTCTTATGGCACTTGTACCAGAAGAAGCTTTATTAATTAAAAATGGTCAGAAAACCACAGTTCCAGTCTCACAGCTACGTCCAGGTGATATCATTGAAATTGCACCCGGTGGTCGCTTACCAACTGACGCGGAATTGATCTCCGGCTTCGCCAGCTTTGATGAAAGCTCACTCACGGGTGAATCTGTTCCCGTCGAACGTAATGTTGGCGAAAAAGTAGCGGCAGGCTGCTTATCTGTCGATCGCACAGTACAGATGAAAGTGGTTTCAGAGCAAGGGCAAAACGCGATTGACCGTATTTTGCAATTGATTGAGGAAGCTGAAGAACGTCGAGCACCAATTGAACGTTTTATCGACCGCTTTAGTCGTATCTATACTCCACTGATCATGCTATTTTCAGCATTAGTCGTGGTGATCCCTCCCGTATTCTTTGGCGCACCATGGGAAACGTGGATCTACAGAGGCTTAACCTTGCTGCTGATTGGTTGTCCATGTGCTTTAGTGATTTCTACACCTGCGGCAATCACCTCTGCGTTAGCAGCCGCCACACGTCGTGGTGCATTAATTAAAGGCGGTGCAGCGCTCGAACAGTTAGGTTCAGTCACCACTATTGCACTAGATAAAACAGGAACGTTGACGGAAGGTAAACCTCATGTTACTGATTTGGTTCCTGTCGACGGTATAACTGAAAATGAACTAGTACAAATCACTGCATCTGTTGAGGCAGGCTCTCATCATCCTTTAGCAAAAGCCGTTATAAATAAGGCAGAAGCCTTATCAATTAACGTCGTTGAAGCCGAAAATCGTAAGGCTCTCGCAGGGAAAGGGGTTGAAGGTTATCTTAATGGTAAACATGTGTTAGTGAGCGCCCCAAGCCGTTTGGATAGCCCACTTGATGGGATTTGGCAAAATCGAGTTGAATTACTAGAGGCGGAAGGCAAAACAGTCGTTATCACACTGGAAAATAACCGAGTCATCGGCTTAATCGCGCTGCAAGATACATTACGAAGCGATGCGATAGATGCCATGAGTATGTTAAGGGCTTTGAATGTTAATGCGGTGATGCTAACAGGCGACAATCCTCGCGCAGCCGCAGCTATAGCTGGTCAACTAGGTATGGAATACCGTGCAGGTTTACTGCCTGAAGATAAAGTCACTGCTGTGATGGAATTAAACCGTAACCATAGCACTATGATGGTCGGCGATGGTATTAACGATGCCCCAGCCATGAAAGCATCAAGTATTGGTGTAGCAATGGGTAGTGGAACGGATGTTGCTTTGGAAACTGCCGATGCTGCCTTGACTCATAACCGTTTAACTGGATTACCTGAAGTGATTGCTTTATCACAGTCCACTCGTAAGATTATTCGTGAAAATATCACAATAGCCTTAGGGTTAAAGGCAATCTTCCTAGTTACCAGCCTACTGGGAATAACAGGGCTTTGGGTCGCTGTTCTTGCTGACTCAGGAGCAACAGCTTTAGTGACAGCAAATGCGGTACGTTTACTAAAAGTAAAACTACCACAAATTAAAAAATAATATTTATTGTATTATTAAAGAAGCGCCATAACGGCGCTTCTTTGTTATAAATAGAACGTTTAATCATTATTATCTAGTAAACTATCATTTCTTACATTTTAATTTTTATTAAATAGTAATAAAAACTTTAAATACAACAAGTAATGAGATGTCACTTATAAAAAATAAATTATTTTTTCACGCTAAATTAGGAGTAACTTTTTTCTATTTTATCTCTATATTCGCTAATATCTTCGTAACATAAGGACATTGATGAAGGCGAGTATGATACAAAAAGCCCCTACAACACCACATGATGCCGCTTTTAAAGGTTTTTTAACCCAAATAGATAATGCTCGCGATTTTTTCGACATTCATTTGCCAGAACATATTCAGTCTTTATGTGACTTTAATACATTAGCACTTACTAACTCTTCTTTTATCGATAAAAAACTGCGCTCTCGATTATCTGATGTTCTTTATACTGTACAAACAGAAGTTGGTGATGGCTATCTTTACCTCCTTATTGAACATCAATCAACACCTGATAAATTAATGAGTTGGCGCTTAATGCATTATTCATTTTTGGCAATGAATCAACACCTTCAGCAAGGCCATAAAAGTTTACCACTCGTAGTACCTATTTTATTTTACCATGGAGATAGCTCCCCCTATCCCTATTTGAAAACATGGACTCACTGTTTTTCTTGGCCCGAACTCGCTGATGAACTGTACTTTAATCCATTTCCATTAGTGGATATCACTGTTATTGATGACAATGAATTAGTTAATCATCGAAAGATTGCAGTAATGGAACTTGCATTGAAGCATAAAAATCTACGTGACGAATATCAGCAAGTGACTAGTCTGCTCGCCCAAGCATTAAATAGGCACTATAATAGTGAGCAAGATACCAGCATTATTATTAATTATCTGCTCACTACGTTAGATTCATCTCAGTATTTTGAACAAATAATTCAACAGTTAATTGAACAAATCGAAAACCATCAAGGTGTTGCTATGAATATCGCTCAACGTTTAAAAGATAAAGCCAAACTAGAAGGTAAGATTGAAGGTAAGATTGAAGGTAAGATAGAAGGCAAGATAGAAGGCATGCAAAAAGCCAGGCATGAAAATGCACTTTCACTCCTAAAAAATGGTGCAAGCTTCGAACTTGTGATGAAGAGCCTAAATTTTAGCTATGAGGAGTTACAACTTATCATTCAAGAGGATAAGGGTACTTACCAGTAATAATGCCATATTCGTGCGATAGCCTTTAAGCTCACCGCACGCAAGCAGCCTATTTAACTAAAAAAGGCTTACAGGCCTTCCGTTTTTTTACGTAACAAATAACGGTATGGGGTTTGTTCCGTTTCAACTGCCAGCAATTCATGCTCCATAAAACGGCAAAAACCGGGGATATCACGTGTAGTTGCAGGATCATCTGCAATGATGAGTAAAGTATCGCCAGCATTCATTCCTCGAACAGTTTTACGAACTAGCATAACTGGCTCAGGGCAACGCAAACCAAGTGTATCAAGAGTTTTAGTGGCATTTAAAAATAAATCAGACATAACTACGCTTCTAAAAAATAAAAGATGCTCTAATTATATAATAAAATTATCCTCTCTGACGTAACAGTTTTGCTTTTGTTGCGCAACAAGCGTATTATGCGCACTTCCCAATGTCGGGAAAGTTTTTTTATGGGTTCCCTCACCCCATTGCTACTTAAAAAGGTACAATATGTTTTCATTCACAGCACAGCAAAAAGCCAGTGCATTAATTTGGCTGTCTTTATTTCATATTTTAATTATTACCTCTAGTAACTACCTTGTACAGTTGCCGATTAATATTTTCGGTTTTCACACTACATGGGGAGCGTTTACCTTTCCATTTATTTTCTTAGCAACTGATCTTACTGTACGTATTTATGGTGCACCACTTGCACGTCGGATCATCACTGCGGTCATGTTGCCTGCTCTACTCATTTCCTATGTTATATCTGCTCTATTTTTTCAAGGTGAATGGCAAGGAGTAGCAGCATTAAATACATTTAACTTATTTGTGGCTCGAATTGCCGCTGCTAGCTTTATGGCTTATGTTCTTGGGCAAATAATGGACGTCAGTGTGTT
The DNA here is from genome assembly GCF_028477825.1 of Providencia sp. PROV267. Lineage (NCBI taxonomy): Bacteria > Pseudomonadati > Pseudomonadota > Gammaproteobacteria > Enterobacterales > Morganellaceae > Providencia > Providencia sp. PROV267. The sequence goes on from NZ_JAMPLX010000027.1 coordinate 7,210, forward strand.
CAACCGATTACGTCAAAATAAACGTTGGTACGTTGCCCCCGCCTGCGCCATGTTCTTCGGTAATTTAATTGATACCATTGCCTTTTTCTTTATTGCATTTTATCAAAGCAGTGATCCTTTTATGGCTGCGAATTGGGTAGAGATTGCCTTAGTTGACTATACCTTTAAGCTATTTATTTGTATGCTATTTTTCTTACCTGCTTATGGTGTTTTACTCAATTTTATTTTGAAGACATTTTTTGCCAAAACTGCCGAGCAAAAACTCGCCAATCAACATTAGTGCAACTGCGAGGGGGAAATAGCACTCCCCTTCGCTCACCTCTGAAAAATTACCGATCTAACTCTCATTTTATTGGTTTTATTCATCAATAATCTCACAGCCGTGATAGTCTGGTTGCACAATCGAAACGATCCGCGCCAATTCCGTTTTAATTCAACCAAAAAAGAACACAAACGAACAGAAATAACCATCACTCTCTATCTTTTGGAGTTTATAAGATGAAAAAACTGATTAACCGTGTTGAAGATATTATAAGTGAAGTCAATCAAGGGCTTATTGCTGCTCATCCTGAATTACGTTTGAATGTTGACCCAACCTACCTCGTTCATAGTAATACACCTATCAAAGGCAAAGTTGGCCTACTTTCCGGTGGGGGTAGCGGTCATGAGCCGATGCATAGCGGATATATTGGTCAAGGAATGTTAGATGGGGCATGCCCAGGAGAGATGTTTACATCCCCGACACCAGACCAAATGATGGAATGTGCAATGGCCATCGATAGCGGCGAAGGTGTATTAATGATCATAAAAAACTACACTGGTGACGTCCTAAATTTTGAAACGGCCGCTGAACTCTTACACGATGCAGGGATCAAAATCGCTACCGTATTAGTTGATGATGATGTTGCAGTAAAAGATAGTTTATACACAGCAGGACGCCGAGGTGTCGCTAATACCGTTTTGATGGAAAAAATACTCGGCGCGGCAGCGACCAAAGGATATTCTCTTGAGCAATTAGTGGAACTAGGCCACAAGATCAATAATCATGGTTATAGTTTAGGTGTTGCCTTACAAGCCTGTACCGTACCCGCTGCAGGAAAACGCTCATTTGAACTTCCGGATAACGAAATGGAATTTGGCGTGGGGATCCACGGAGAGCCCGGCATTGAACGGCGCAAATTTACTAATTTAGACGATACTGTCGATCAAATGTTTGAAACTTTGCTCGAAAACGGTCACTACGAACGCATAATCCGCCAATGGGATCGTGAAAATGGCTGCTGGCAAGAGCATAAACACACTAAACACCCTCTGAAAAAAGGCGATCGCGTAATTGCATTAGTTAATAACCTTGGCGCCACACCATTATCTGAGTTGTACGCTGTGTACCACCGACTACAAACTTGTTGTCACGATTTTGGTTTGACTATTGAACGTAGCCTTGTCGGCTCCTATTGCACCGCACTTGATATGCAAGGCATCTCAATTACGCTATTAAAAGTGGATGATGAAGACTTAATGTTATGGGATGAACCAGTCAATACCCCGGCTTTACGTTGGAAGTGTTGATAACACAAAACTTCTACTCCCAATAACCAATAAATTAAGCAGTAAAAATGGAGCCAAAACATCATGAACTTAACACAACCGCAAATTTATCATTGGTTGATACAGTGTTCACAAACTTTTGCTGATGAACAAGATCGGCTTACCGAGCTAGACACCGCTATTGGTGATGGCGACCATGGACTCAACATGCATCGTGGTTTTCAGAAAGTAGCCGAAAAATTACCTTCTGTTGAAGACAAAGATATTGCTACCTTACTGAAAACCACCGGAATGACACTCTTATCTAGTGTCGGTGGCGCAAGTGGTCCACTCTTCGGCACATTTTTTATTAAAGCTTCGCAAAGTGCTGCGGGTAAAGAAAATTTAAGCATTGCTGATTTAGCTGAGCTGTTCAAAGCAGGAACGGAAGGTGTTGTATCACGAGGCAAAGCCGAACCTAATGATAAAACCATGTGCGATGTTTGGTGGCCTGTTTGTGAATCACTTGAAAAAGCGACTTCACAAACCTTAAATGAAGCAATAAGTGCGGCTGTAGAAGCAGCAAAACAAGGTGTTGCATCAACAATCCCTATGCAAGCACGAAAAGGCCGAGCCAGTTATTTAGGTGAACGCAGTATAGGCCATGCAGATCCTGGTGGAACATCAGTGTTGCTACTGCTGGAAACTTTACAGAAATCACTTTAACTCTCCATCACGCTGGTATAGTTTACTCATCACCAGCGTGATGTTTTATCGATTTAATTCATAACAAATATCATCATACACAAAACCATTAATCTCATAGTTTGCAGTAATCACTTTTTGTTTAGAAAATCCGTTTTTAACCAACACTTTTTCAGAAGCAATATTACCTTCGGTCACTACTGCTATAAATGTGCGAATTTGTGCATAATCAGGGGATGATAACAGCATTTTCAGAGCCGACGTCGCAATGCCCTTACCTGAAAAAGTAGGGTCAATCAAATAACCAATTTCACCAACTCGCTGTTGATTTACTAATGATAAACAAAAGCCAATCAATCCCATAGGCCGGTGAGTTTCAATATCTTCAATCACTAAACATAGCCAATGTTCAGAATGTAAATTCCATTCGATTAATCGACTTTCAAACGCGGCAAGAATTTCTTTTTCCGTTTTTGGGTTAGAAATAAAACGTAAAACATCGAGGTTCGTATACAGTTGAAAAAAGAAGTCCTTATCTTCTCGCATCAATTTTCTAAGTCTAAAGGAGGGATCCGTGTCTAACATGTCAAACCTATCATTATGCATTAAATCATAAGGTTACTACGACATGATAGAATATGGCAGTACTATTACAAAAAAGGGAGAAAGGTGGGCTCCTTTCTCCCTAACGGGTTAACTAAACAGCTCATTATTTTTATTATAATGCTTTGGCTAACAGGCTTATCGGGTGTTCACATTTTTTACTGGTCGACATCTCTATCTGCCATTTACAGGTTTCGCAATCTGTAATCACCATATCAACCCCACTGTCTTCAATTTGGCGAAATAACCCTGCGCCAATCCCTTGAGAAACTTCATAGTTTTCTTTTTTAAAGCCGTATGTTCCTGCAATACCACAACATTGAGAATCGAGTACGATCAATTCAACGCTAGGTACACGCTTAATCAACTCCAATGTGTATGATGTCCAACCCATTTTTTCCATATGACAAGGCGTATGATAAGCCACTTTCAGAGGTGTATGCTTGAGTTTAAGCTCTCTGCCTTGCTCTAATAAGCGATAGATATAACGTGTTGCTAATTCAATGTTATCGCGCATTTGTGAGGTATCGACATCTAAAACATGTGTATACTCATCACGGAGTGTAAAAGTACACGTCGATGACGTTGCAACAACCGGAATATGTTTCTCAAGGATGGTTTCTTGTAGCGATTCTAAATTAACATTTGCTTGCCGCTTAGCTTGTTTCATAAAGCCATTCGCAATTAACGCCACACCACAACATTTTTCGCGTTTTAATAGTTGAACGCCAATTCCCATTCCATTAAACACTTTAATTAAGTCTTTACCGAGCTGTGGATGGTTATAATTGACATAGCAACCATGGAAAAAGGCAACTTGCTCTGCAAATTTTTGTTGTTCCGCCGCTTGTTTTGCATACCAACGTCTAAATGTTCCAAAGGAATATTTAGGCAACTCCCGACGATGGTCAATTTTTAAAGCTTTATCGAGAATTTGACGAACTGGTTTTAGCCCCGTGATGGTATTTACCACTGGAGCAAAAGGTGTCGATAGTGATCCCATTAAATCGGTATGACTGAGTATTGCATCACGTAATTTCGGCTTTTGTTGGCTGTATGTATTACGAGCACGAGCAATAATATCGCCTATTTTAACATCCGATGGGCATGCAACTTCACAACGTTTACAGTTAGTGCAATATTTCAATGCCTCATCATATAACATTGGGTCTTTTAAACGTAAACGCTCACCATCAGGACCCGCTTGTTTTGGCCCAGGATATAACGGATTAACTTTCGCTACAGGGCAATAGGTCGTACAAACAGTACATTTAATACAACTTTCAAAGCTTGCATCCTGAATACTCATTGCGCCACCTCCGCCTGCATGGTTCTTTGTCGTTCAAAATAGCCCACAATTTCATTTGCTGCATGTAAGCCACTTATCAATGAAACTCCCGCACCACAACCTTCAGTTAAAGGGTCAAAACCGCCTAAAACCGCGCCTGCCACATAGAGATTTTCGACAGTTTGCCCCTCTTTTTGTGCCCGTAGATGCTCATCTGTTTGAACACCAAACGTCATATATGGCTGTGAAGCAAAAAATGCTTTATTGGTCCACTGTGCACGCTGAGGAATATGGCATAAATCAAGGTTCATTAATGGCTCATAAATACGATCGAACTCAGCAACAAGCCCATTATTAAAAAAACTGCCGGTGGCTAAGACAAACTGAGAAGCCTTGAGTGAAATATCACCATGATTACGTGTATTCACTGATTCTATGCGTGACCCAATACAATTCACTGAAGTCACCTTATCACCCGGCATGATGATCCCACCTTGACGGCGAAATTGACGTAACAGCATCTCATGCAATCGGATCCCCAGCAATGAAGGGGGTAATGTAGGCAACAAGTAGATGGGTTTACCAAGCTGCTTTTGTAGCTCAAGCAAAGGCTCTTCACTATCTAATCCGATACACGCTGGCATAAAAATAGTATCAGAATCAACGACTAGTGGTGCTATTTCAGCCACTATTTGCGCCATGTTTTCAGGCCTATCTAACCAACGTGCCACATTGATAGCTCTAAATTCGCTGGGGTTTTCTCTAAGTCTATCAAGGAGCGGCAAATGAACATAATAAGCACTCGCACTGACTCCCTCTCTTTGCAACTCATCAGACACCATTTGCGGCTGAAAATCTAAAAAACCTTCAATACCAACAACCGCTATTTTTCCCATATCCATTTTTTTATGGAGGTTAACTGTAGGCACAAACTCAGGACTCAACCATGTTAGGCGCTTATGACCCAATGGCGTTATGCGATAATGATTTTCATCGCTAGAACCTTTAAGTTTCACGCCACTTTGCTGTAATAGTGTCTCTGCAAGATGAGTGAGTTTAATCACCGAAAGTTTACCAAGCCGGCTATACGGGTGTTCTGGCGCCTGCTCACTCAGTTTATCTAGGGCATCTAATGGTTTTTCTACGCTTTGGCCATCGGGTAAATGCGTTAATAAATCCAAAGATCCAGATGAAAAGTGCAACGCATTTTGCCCTGCGCTCACAATGGCACAAGATAAACCTGATTGCGTTAAGCGAATACCACAGATAAGCCCAGCGAGCCCCCCGCCCATCACGACTGCATCATATTTCATGGTCAGCCTCCTCGTTAGAAACCTTATCTAAGGTACTTTCATTCATGCCACATAAGCCATGGTAAACCCAACTAGTAAATTCACTTTCTCGCAATGCATCCCCCCAAGCGATAGGTCTTACGCCTTTCCAACGCTCATTCAAAAAATGTCCTAGCTGCTGTTCGGTTTCATGTGGTGTTGTCACATTAAAACGGTTTAATAACCCAGCGGCTCGGCAAGCACATAACTCACCTTGGCATGTTCCCATGCCAACGCGAGTCCGACGCCGTAAATCAAGTAAGTTATTAACTGTTAATGAGTTAACAGCATAACGTACTTCACCTGCGGTAACCGCTTCACATTCACAAACAAGGCTCTTATCTAGTCTATCGGTCGTTAATATCGCGGTAGCACGGTCACCATGACGATAGACTGCAGAACCACGAATGGGGGCTGGAATTGAAATAACGTTACGCAGTGCTTCTTCAGCACTATGTTGCGACCCTGGTAAAGGGGCATCTGCTGTAGTGCATTTGGCGGTATGCCCTAATTTTTCACACACTTTATCTGTTGCCCATTCAGCCATGAGGCGATAAGTCATTAATTTACCACCAGTAATTGTGATAAAGTTTTCAAGGCCATCGCGTTTCGCATGGTCCAACAACACAATACCGCGACTCACATTACGACCAGAAGGATCATCATCGCTGGCAACTAATGGCCTAACCCCCGCATAAGCGCGCAATATGCGTGTTTTCGCTAATGCAGGTGAGAGCATTGAACCCTCACGGATCAAAATATCGACCTCTTCCGGTGTCACATACATATTATCAATTTGATCATATTCGATGTGTGTCGATGTTGTGCCGATCAGTGAAATCGTATCTCCAGGTACCAAAATATCCGCATCAGCAGGCTTGCGGCAGCGGTTAATAACCATGTTATTTAATCGGTGGCCTAAGATCAGAAGCGCACCTTTTGCAGGGAACATTTTGATTTTCAGATCTGCGTATTCCGCAATTTTTTGTCCCCAAATCCCCCCAGCATTAACCACAATTTCAGCATAAATATCATATTGTTGTTTAGCTTGATGATCGTAAACTGTTACACCGCGTACTTTATCACCTTCTCGAATTAGTCCGATGACTTCATGATAAGTGAGCACTTTCGCACCATGTTCGCGAGCATCCAGCATATTAGCTGCGGTTAAACGAAAAGGATCAACAGTACCATCAGGCACTCTCACAGCACCGATCAATTGGGGATTGACTGACGGCTCAAGGCGGATCGCTTCTGCGGGGTCGAGAGCATGAGCATCAATACCTGCCGCTTGGCAAGCTTGAATAAATTGCTGTTGGTATTCGAGAGAATCTTCAGGCAACGTAATAAATAAACCGTCAGTTTTCTCAATACAATGATGTGCAATACGTTTTAGTATCTTGTTTTCTTCAATACACTCTCTTGCTGATTCCCCGTCCGTGACAGCATAGCGAGCACCACTATGTAGCAAGCCGTGGTTGCGTCCTGTTGCGCCTGTTGCAATATCATGCCTTTCGAGTAAAACTGCTTTCAATCCTCGGCGGGCGCAATCACGAGCAACACCTGCACCTGTTGCGCCACCACCGATAATGATGACATCCGTTTCAGTCACAGATGAGCCATTCATGTCGCATTCCTCACATTAATCAACATTACTTTTAGTATGGTCTATTTTTATAATCTATAACTAAATATAGACAAGAAACGTGCTTGATGTTTGATAAGGAACAAAAACGAAAGCAATCAAACCAAAATTAGCGATAAAAAGACAAAATTCGTGATGTTAATCACAATAATTTCATCTGTTATGGTTTCTTTTCCTCCTTAAATGACTTTAACTATGCCTCCCATAAATAAAACAGATATTTGTGCAGTAGATTACAGATAGAATGTTTTTTTATGACTATCATAAGAGCACTTATGAAAGAAATTGCTCGAAATTAAATTCGAATACTTTCGTTTTTATCACTCTATCAAGAATAAACACTCACTGTCTTTTATATAGAAAATATAAGAGATAAGAGTAAATAACGATTAATAAGCCATCGGAGGCTATATGTTAAGCATTTTTAAGCCAGCACCTCATATATCGAGGTTGCCAGCAGAAAAGATAGATCCAGTCTATCGCCGACTACGCTGGCAAATCTTCATGGGAATTTTCTTTGGTTATGCAGCCTATTATTTGGTAAGAAAAAACTTCGCCTTAGCGATGCCTTACCTTGTTGAACAAGGCTTTTCCAAAGGCGATCTGGGCTTTGCATTATCAGGGATCTCTATCGCGTACGGTTTTTCTAAATTTATTATGGGGTCTGTATCAGACCGCTCTAACCCACGGGTATTCTTACCGGCAGGCCTAATCCTTGCCGCAGTCGTCATGCTCATCATGGGCTTTGTACCATGGGCAACCTCTAGCATCATGGTCATGTTCGCGTTGCTGTTCCTATGTGGTTGGTTCCAAGGTATGGGCTGGCCTCCTTGTGGTCGTACCATGGTTCACTGGTGGTCACAAAAAGAACGTGGAGGTATTGTTTCTGTTTGGAACTGTGCTCATAACGTAGGGGGTGGTATTCCTCCTCTACTATTTATGCTAGGTATGGCATGGTTCAACGATTGGAAAGCGGCTCTGTATATGCCAGCATTCGCAGCAATCCTTGTTGCAATGATTGCTTTTGCTCTCATGCGTGATACGCCGCAATCATGTGGTTTACCACCAATCGAAGAGTATAAAAATGACTATCCACCTGACTACAAAGAGTCAGATGAAAAAGAGTTAACGGCAAAAGAGATCTTCATGAAGTATGTGTTCCCGAACAAACTGTTATGGATGATCGCAATTGCTAACGTCTTTGTTTACCTATTACGTTACGGTGTGCTTGATTGGTCACCTACCTATCTACGTGAAGTGAAACACTTTGCAATGGATAAATCCTCTTGGGCCTATTTCCTATACGAATATGCAGGTATTCCGGGTACGTTGATCTGTGGTTGGATGTCGGACAAAGTGTTCCGTGGTAACCGCGGAGCAACAGGCGTCTTCTTCATGCTCTTAGTTACAATTGCTACGATTGTATTCTGGCTGAACCCTGCTGGTAACCCAAATGTTGATATGGCTTGTATGCTAATCATCGGCTTCTTAATCTACGGCCCTGTTATGTTGATTGGTCTACATGCCCTTGAACTTGCACCGAAAAAAGCAGCGGGGACTGCTGCTGGCTTTACGGGTCTATTTGGCTACCTTGGTGGCTCCGTTGCGGCAAGTGCTATCGTTGGTTATACCGTTGACTACTTCGGTTGGGATGGTGGCTTTGCCGTCATGATCGGTGGCTCTGCACTCGCTGTAGTTTTACTCTTTATTGTGATGATTAGCGAATCTAAACACAAACGTGAATTAGCGAAAATGAACTAACACTTCATTAAAGATTCACGTTAACGCACTAAGCTCTGGGCTATATCAAAAAACGATATAGCCCTTTTTTTACCAAAAAAGTGACAAGGAGATACAATCATGCACTTCCCATTAAAAACATTGGTGGCAAGTATGGTTTTAGTGATGTCAGCTTCAGCGGTGGCACAAGCCGCCGAGAAAGTCGTGATCGCACACCGTGGTGCCAGTGGTTATCTACCAGAACATACATTACCAGCAAAAGCGATGGCTTATGCGCAAGGCGCCGACTTTCTTGAACAAGATTTAGTCATGACTAAAGACAATGAGTTAGTGGTACTTCATGACCATTACCTTGATCGCGTGACAGACGTCGCTGAGCGTTTTCCTAATCGAGCACGTCAAGACGGCCGCTATTATGCTATCGACTTTACTCTTGATGAAATCAAATCATTAAAGTTCACTGAAGGGTTTGATATTGTCGATGGCAAGAAGGTTCAGAGCTACCCTAACCGCTTCCCCATGGGCAAATCTGATTTTCGGATCCATACCTTCCAAGAAGAAATCGAATTTGTTCAAGGTCTGAATAAATCGACAGGGAAAAATATTGGTATCTACCCTGAAATTAAAGCCCCTTGGTTCCACCAGCAAGAAGGCAAAGATATTACGAAAAAAACACTCGAAGTCTTGAAACAGTATGGTTATACCGATAAAAACTCGAATGTTTACCTTCAATGCTTTGATGCAAATGAACTCAAGCGTATTAAGAACACCTTAATGTCTGAAATGGGGATGAATTTAAAACTTATCCAGCTGATTGCCTACACTGACTGGAACGAAACACAAGAACAGAAACCAGATGGAACTTGGGTTAACTATAGTTATGATTGGATGTTTAAACCCGGCTCAATGAAGGAAGTCGCTAAATATGCAGATGGTATTGGTCCTGACTACCATATGTTGGTTAGTGAAGATTCAACACCTAACAATATTAAGCTAACGGGTATGGTAAAAGATGCCCATGCCAATAATATGGCGGTACACCCTTATACTATCCGGGTCGATAAATTGCCAAAATACGCTAAGGATGGACAACAACTCTTTGATATTATCTACAATCAAGCTGACGTAGATGGTGCATTCACAGATTTCCCTGACTTAGGTGTACAGTTTCTCCAAAAACAGAAACAGCATCCATAATCACTAAAAAGCAGATTGCAGCCCTTTGGCTGCAATCTACACTGTTAAGCGATTGTGACAGGGAAAGCAATCACATCACTGATCTTTTCAGCCTTTAACGCAATCATAATCAAACGATCGACGCCAAGAGCCACACCAGAGCACTCAGGTAAGCCATGGGTTAGCGCAGCAAGCAAATGCTCATCAATTGGATGAACAGGCAACCCCAAGGCTGCACGTCGACGGTTATCTTGCTCAAAACGCTGGCGTTGCTCTTTCGCGTCGGTTAATTCACGAAAGCCATTCGCCAATTCCATACCTTTAAAATAAACTTCAAAACGTTCTGCAACACGATGATCTTCAGTACTAATTTCTGCTAAAGATGCTTGAGTTGCAGGAAAATGATACACCACAACTGGTTTTTCTTTACCGATATGAGGCTCTACGCCCATCGTAAATAACAGTTGCAACAGTGTATCTTTATCTTCTTCGTGCTCAGCGACATTACTCAAATCCAACCGAGCAGCGACTTCTTTTAACTCGCTTTTTTCTGCCGAGAGAGGGTCGATATCTAAATGACGTAAAAAGGCTTGTTGATAAGAAAGTAATTCAGCACTTTCACAATCCAGCACCTGTTGAAGCAAGTCATCCACTTCATTAATTAAACGGTACATATCATAATGTGGACGATACCATTCAAGCATCGTGAACTCAGGGTTGTGGTGTCTCCCTGCTTCCTCATTACGAAAACTACGACAGAGTTGGTAGATTGGTCCACTGCCCGCTGCCAATAAACGTTTCATGTGGTATTCGGGGCTGGTCATCAAATAGAGATCGATCCCTTGTGCTGCACCGGGCCCCACAAAGCGGGTATTAAAAGGTACAAGGTGAATATCTGTGATGGTCGCCTGACTCATGGCAGGAGTTTCAACCTCAAGCACACAGCGCTCTGTAAAAAAACGTCTAATTTCAGCGATGATTTTTGCTCGCTGTAGTAGGTTAGCGATGGGTGCGCTTGGCTGCCAGTCCGCTACTTCACTCATTAATATAACTCCAAAATAAACACAGTCGTGCAGTTTACTCACCTCTTGCCTGACAAACAATCCATTCGCACTAATCAAATGTAATTGATGTATAAGCTGCCGTAATAATCGCTGTAGACAAACAAAAATATAGCAAGGTGAGCGAAATAATGCGTGATTATCCTCGGCTTCAATCGATTAAGCAAAAAAACGTTTTTATACCATTAATCCTTAAGTCAACTTGAGAAAGCAATCATGATTATTTCTAATATGATGTTAACCTGATGTTATAAATGACATTCATTATTAATAAACAAATAGGTTATTATTTCGTGAAAGGAAACGTCAGAAATAACAGCACAAACATACTGTATTTAATTTTTGCGTAAATCTTTAGGACAAAAAATACAAGCTAACAACATTTTTGTTATTATTCTCTTTAGGCCAGTCGATTCCCAATCGTACAAATAGATTTCCCCTCCATCCATTTTGCTAAAGATGATGGTAATTATTTGAATTTATGTTTTTTTTACTCATCACCATACTTAAAATGCCACGCATGAAAAAACAATTAATAAAAACTTGGCATAGATCACACTTTATAGGCTAAATCACCTAAAACCCCCCTCTATATCAAATTTATCATGAGGACTATTCGCTATAATTCAAAGCATGATAAGTCATTATTAGCTATTATATTATTTACTATTAAAAAAGAGAGTTTTTGCAGTATCACATTACGTGGCACTGACAAGCAGATAGCTAAGTATCAAAAGTATTTAAAAGAATTTATCAATTTACACTTGAACAATGGAGAAGCGCAGTGCAAACCTTCAATGCCGATCTAGCGATTATCGGGGCCGGGGGCGCAGGCTTACGTGCAGCGATTGCTGCCGCAGAAGCAAATCCCAACATCAAGATTGCTCTGATCTCAAAAGTTTACCCTATGCGTAGCCATACCGTGGCTGCCGAGGGGGGATCAGCCGCAGTAACTCAGGCCCATGACTCCTATGACTATCATTTTAATGATACGGTTGCTGGTGGAGACTGGCTGTGTGAGCAAGATGTCGTCGAATATTTCGTCGAACACTGCCCAACAGAAATGACTCAACTGGAACTATGGGGCTGTCCATGGAGCCGTAAACCAGATGGTTCAGTTAACGTCCGTCGTTTTGGCGGTATGAAAATTGAACGTACATGGTTTGCAGCCGATAAAACTGGCTTCCATATGCTCCATACCCTCTTCCAAACCTCATTAAAATATCCTCAAATTCAACGCTTTGACGAACATTTTGTCCTAGATATCATCGTCGATGAAGGCCAAGTTCGCGGTCTTGTCGCACTCAACATGATGGAAGGCACAAAGGTTCAAATCCGTGCCAATTCTATCGTCATGGCAACTGGCGGTGCTGGACGTGTTTACCGCTATAATACTAATGGTGGTATTGTAACTGGTGATGGTATGGGCATGGCTTTCCGACATGGCGTACCACTGCGTGATATGGAGTTTGTTCAATATCACCCAACTGGCCTACCTGGTTCTGGTATCTTAATGACAGAAGGTTGCCGCGGCGAAGGCGGTATTCTTGTCAATAAAGATGGCTATCGCTATCTACAGGATTACGGAATGGGCCCCGAAACGCCACTCGGTAAACCTGAAAACAAATATATGGAACTCGGTCCTCGTGACAAAGTTTCACAAGCGTTCTGGCATGAATGGCGTGCTGGCCGCACAATTAGTACCCATCGTGGTGATGTTGTCTATCTAGATTTACGTCATCTTGGTGCAGAAAAACTACATGAACGCCTACCTTTCATTTGCGAACTAGCAAAAGCTTATGTCGGTGTTGACCCAGTCACTGATCCAATTCCTGTTCGTCCGACCGCTCACTATACGATGGGGGGTATCGAAACAGATCAAAACTGTGAAACTCGCATCAAAGGCTTATTTGCTGTTGGCGAATGTTCTTCTGTCGGTCTCCACGGTGCAAACCGTTTAGGCTCTAACTCATTAGCTGAGCTTGTTGTATTCGGTCGCTTAGCGGGTGAGCAAGCCGCAAAACATGCAGCAGAAGCAACCCCAGCGAATGCAAATGCTATTGAAGCACGTACTCGTGATATCGAAGATAATCTGAACAAACTTCTCAACCAAAAAGGTAAAGAAAGTTGGGCGAAAATCCGTGATGAAATGGGTATGTCAATGGAAGAAGGCTGCGGTATTTACCGTACCCCTGAATTAATGCAAAAAACCATTGATAAGATTGCAGAGTTGAAAGAGCGCTTTAAACACGTTGAAATTACCGACCATAGCAGCGTTTTCAATACCGATCTGTTGTATACCATTGAGCTTGGATTTGGCTTAGATGTTGCCGAATGTATGGCACACTCCGCACTCAATCGAAAAGAGTCTCGTGGTGCACACCAACGTCTCGACGAAGGCTGCACTGAACGTGATGATGTGAATTTCTTAAAACACACATTGGCATTCTATAACCCAGAAGGTGCACCTCGTCTTGAATACAGTGATGTGAAGATTACTAAATCTCAGCCAGCAAAACGTGTTTATGGTGCAGAAGCTGAAGCTCAAGAGAAGGCAAACAAGGAGCAAGCTAATGGATGATATGAAACACTTAAAAATGGAGATCATGCGCTACAATCCTGAAACGGATAATGAGCCCCATTTAGTGGCATATGATGTCCCTTATGATGAGCAAACCTCATTGCTGGATGCTTTAGGTTATATCAAAGATAACCTTGCGCCTGATCTGTCTTATCGCTGGTCTTGCCGTATGGCGATTTGTGGTTCTTGCGGCATGATGGTTGATAATGTTCCCAAACTAGCGTGCAAAACTTTCCTACGTGACTACCCTGAAGGGTTGAAGGTAGAACCGCTAGGCAACTTCCCGATCGAGCGTGATCTGGTGGTTGATATGACTCACTTTATTGAGCGCTTAGAAGCTATCAAGCCTTATATCATTGGTAACGATCGTAAGCCTTCAGAAGGTCCGAATAAGCAGACTCCGGCACAGATGGCAAAATACCATCAGTTCTCTGGATGCATTAACTGTGGCTTGTGCTATGCCGCTTGCCCACAATTCGGCCTGAATCCTGAATTTGTTGGTCCTGCTGCAATTACCTTGGCTGAGCGCTACAACTTAGATAACCGTGACCACGGAGCAAAAGAACGCATGCCATTATTGAACGGTGATGATGGTGTCTGGAGCTGTACATTTGTAGGCTACTGCTCTGAAGTCTGTCCTAAGCATGTTGACCCAGCAGCTGCAATCCAGCAAGCGAAAGCAGCCAGCGCGCAAGACTTTATTATCGCCATGCTGAAGCCACGATAAGGAGAATTGAAGTCATGACTACAAAACGTAAACCCTATGTAAGGGAAATGAAGGGCGACTGGTGGCAAAAGTTAGGTTTCTACCGCTTTTACATCGTACGTGAAAGTACCTCCGTTCTTCAGCTATGGTTTAGCCTTTTAGTGTTATTCGGCGTATTCGCATTAAAAGGTGGTCCAGAATCTTGGGCAAGCTTTGTTGGATTTTTAAGTAATCCAATCGTCATTATTATCAACATTATTACACTGGCTGCGACGCTACTTCATACCACAACATGGTTTAATCTAGCTCCAAAAGCCGTCAGTATTATCGTTGGTGATAAAAAAATGTCACAAGAGCCAATTGTTAAAGGTTTTTGGGCATTAACGATCTTAGTTACGGCAGCGATTTTAGCGATCGCACTGCTATTTTAATCAACGGAGGATCTGATGAATCTAACGCCTAAACGTTCCGATGAACCGGTTTTCTGGGGATTATTTGGTGCCGGTGGTATGTGGAGTGCCATTGTTGGACCTGCTATCATCATTCTCTTGGGAATATTAATCCCATTAGGTGTTGCACCTGAAATGCTAAGCTATGAGCGTATTGTCGCATTCTGCCAAAGTTTTATCGGGCGTATTTTCTTACTGCTCATGATAATTCTACCAGTATGGTGTGCTATGCACCGTATTCACCACACACTGCACGACTTTAAAGTGCATGTCCCAGCATCAAAATGGGTATTTTATGGTGGTGCGGCGATTATTAGCGTGATCGCTATTATTGGTGTCATTGCTCTGTAACAGCTTTACTGATCCCTCATATGCCTCACCGCTATGAGGGATTTTTCATTATACTGCCTCTCATCTCCCTTTCTATTTCCACGTTATTAAGCCGCTCTCTGGCTACTGTAATGACCGTTTCTTTATCAAAACTAGCGATTTCAATAAATCTGCTATGGCATGAATGATTACCCTACATGGTGCTATCCAAACTAGATTTGGCGATACCTGTATTATCCACTATTGCGTAAATCAATATGTTCGACGCAACGGCTTAACCCAACACTAGGGTGTCCTATTGGCACTCAACATCTTGGGCTATTATTTTTCTCACCAATTCTCGGGAAATGGCCCAATAAATAAGAGCATCATCCTATTCTTTTGCTCCCTTGCTCCCTGTTACAGAGTCTCATTGATAACAGATGTAACAGCCTTCTCAACCTACTGAGAGATTTAATTAATAAGGTGCCGCATTCCTGTTAAGTTAATTGCTACATCTATTATCGGCAAGATTACCAGACAATATTCACCTTATTCACCGTTTATGATTATCCCCATTTTTATGCTTACTTTTTTATGTTTGACTTGTTGTCTTGAATCAGCGAAAAATCAATAAAGAAGAAAAATAACATATCTGAGATATCACGTTAGTGTATTTCCCTCAATGATAAAACTGCTTTGATTATTACTGGTTGTGTTTTTTATCATGTAATTAATGGGTCAATTTTAATTATTAAAAAATAGAGAGGGGATCCCAATTTTAGACATTGAGATCCCCTCTATTTTATCAATAGATTTTTAATCATTTAGCAAAATGATTTAATTATCTAAAAAGTCTTTTCTCATTGGTACGAATATATCTAAAATTTCACCATTAGATAAACATTCACAGCGATGTTTCTCATTTGAAGGAATATAAACAACATCACCTTCTCCAACTTCTTTAGTCACATGCCCCACTTGATATCTAAATTTCCCTTTGAGTATATAACTCATTTGTTCATGTGGATGAGCGTGTAAGTCACCTGATGTACCGGTTGTGAAAGATAATCTTGCTATCATCATATTTTCACTGCCAGGGAACAACTTACGTCGCGTACCTGAGGCAATGTTTTTTGCCTCTATTTCCTTATCGAAAATAAACATTATGACCTTAACTTTAAATAATATAGCTGTTTAATTTGATTTTTCTAACGATTCATTATCAGGCGTAATCGGCTTAATATTTCTTAACATCACTAAATAAACCAATGCCCCTATTGCACAAGCAATACCAGATACAATTAATGCCCAAATAAACGAACCGGTTGCTGCAATAATATATCCAGTCACAATAGGTCCTAAAATACCGCCACAGTTAGAAACAGCGCTTTGCATTCCACCTAAGACCGACGTCATATTTCGTGGTGCAACATCTCCTGGTAAAGACCATATTGCTGAGGCTGCAAATGCGAGTGCCGCATAAGATAAGCACAGTAAAAACATCATTAAAGTAACAGATTCAACTAACCCCGAAAATGCGATACTGGTTGCAATCAGCATGCCGCCCACAATCGGTAATTTACGAGCAAGGTTGATATTATTATATTTAATATACAGATAATCTGTCGTCCAACCACCCAGCCATTGACCTGCGATCCCACATAGTGGTGGTAACATGGCAGCAAATCCCATTTCTTCTAAACTCATGCCTCGTTCCATCATTAAATAAGCAGGGAACCAAGTAATAAAGAAATAAATGGCGTAGTCCAACATAAAGAAGCCGATACACATAGCTTGTACATTGCGATAACGGATCAACTGATACCACTTCATCGGCTGGATATTATCAATACCATCTTTTTTAATTTGCCCATCACGAATATAAGCAAGTTCTTCAGCACTAATTTTTGGGTGTTGTTCAGGATCGTGATATACCTTTAACCATGCAAAAACCCAGAGAACCCCTAATGCGCCGCAAATAATAAATGCTGATTCCCAGCCCCATTTTGCAATGATCCACACCACTAATGGCATTGCGAACGCTGTTCCAAACTTAGAACCACTATCAAATAATGCCGTTATTCTGCCGCGTTCACGATCTGGAAACCATTTTGCCGCAATACCACTATTACATGGATATGCCCCCGCTTCCCCCATTCCCATTAGAATTCGCGTGGAAATAAAACTCAGTGGTGTTTTGGCTAATGCTGTGGCAGCCGTTGCTAATGACCACCACAACACAGACCCTGCCAACGTTTTTCTTTGACCATATTTATCCGCAATAAAACCCGCTGGTATTTGGCATAATGCATAACTCAAGAAAAACGCCGACATTATCCATCCCATCATCTCTGGCGAAATTTGCAGTTCTTCTGAGATAGTCGGTGCTGCTGCAGACATAACAGTTCTATCTAAGTAATTAATAACAATCGCAAGCGTCATTAATATCGCTATCGAAAACCTTATTTTTGTACCTTTGTTCTTATTTTTCATCGTAACCATACCTTTTAATAAGGAGAGGAAACCAGATAGTGTTGTCACTATCTGGCTTATGTATATGAAGTTACTTAAACAAACGCTCTGGATTAACTGTGAATTTCGCTAATTTATCGATGTCTAACTCAATACCAAGCCCCGGTAATTTTGGGATCGTTAAATACCCTTGCTCATCCACTTTAAATGGTGTTTTAACAATGCCATCAATATATTGGCTACCACCGATAAACTCGACAAAATCCACTTGTGGGAAGGCTGCAGCCATTTGTAAGTCGGCCGCCAGCCCCATTGCGGTATTCCAACCGTGTCCAACATACTTAACACCAAACTCATCAGCCAGCCATGCGATTCGGCGTTGCTCTGAAATGCCGCCCACTTTCGTCACGTCAGGTTGAACAATATCGAATGCCCCCTGAGAGAGCCATGGTAAGAAAGATTGACGACGGGTTAACACTTCACCACCCGCAATCGGCACTGGGCTTTCTTTACGCAGCACTTTAAAGTCCTCAAGGTCATCCGGACGTAACGCTTCTTCAAACCAACCAACTTGATATTCCGCTAACATATGCGATGTTTGGATTGCCCATTTCAAGCCATTTGGCCAATATGCATCACTTGCGCCCGCATCAACTAACAAGTGTGATTCGTAACCTGCCGCATCCCTTGCTGCCTCAACAATTGCTCTATCTAATTTGGCATCATTGTTACGTCCAAATGGGCCCCAACCAATTTTAAATGCTTTAAAACCAAGCTTTTTATAATCAGAGATCACGTTGAACATCGTCTCTGGTTCTTCCATGAGTAAAGAGCAATACGGCTGTACTTTGGAACGATAATTACCGCCAAGTAACGTACTTACGGGGAGTCCTGTTGCTTTACCTAAAATGTCCCACAATGCAATATCAATGCCGCTAATCGTATGTGTTAACGTTCCCCCGCGCCCCATCCAAAATGTATTTTGTCTAAGTTTCTCAGACACTCTTTCTGGCTGTAATGCACTTTCACCAATACATAAAGATGCTAGTACAGGGATGGCGGCTTCAACTAAGCGACCATCAGTGAATACGCTGCCGTACCCCGTGATGCCAGCATCAGTGTGCACCGCAATAATGGCGTGGATCGAATCTTCTGGTTTGATTTCATTGGACCATCCCCCTTTTGGGCTCTCCCCAAATAAAGGCACGGCAACAATTTCAGTAATTTTTATATCTTCAAGCATGTTGTTCATGTCTTTTCCTTCTCTTGCTTAACTGAATTTGAAGCATTTAACAACATTGTAAGATTGTATACAATATTCAATTGTTGAATATGTGATCCATTCTGGGTTTATCTCCCCCTCGAAAAAATATCGCAATAGTGGGTTTTTTATTGGTTTATTGCTGGCCAATGTGATAATTTTGATGCATTAAAGGCGCAATCAACTACCAATTAATTCTTTGATTAGTAACAAATTTAATAGGCTAAACATCATGACAGTTGGAAAAGGGCAACAATCGCAGAAAATCACCTCGCAAGAAGATTACTGGAAGCCAATCAAAGCAAGGACACTCACTGATGATGTGGTAGATAAAATTGTTGAGGCGGCAACCCGTGGATTTATCCTGCCAGGGGATCGTATTGTTGAAAAAGAAATTGCAGAAAAAATGAATGTCAGCCGTGTTCCTGTTAGAGAAGCCTTAAGAGTATTAGAAAGCCAAGGGATCGTGATTAATGAGCCATTTAAAGGCATTCGAATGGCCCCTGTTTCAGAAGAGAGGCTGGATGAACTGATCGAAGTCAGAATTCTATTAGAACGACAGGCTATTAAAACCTTTATCGCCAAAAATAAGCATTTAGATCCACAATCTATCGAACAGTTAAACCAGTGTATTGTGCAAATGGCGCGAGCAGCAAAATTAGCGGATAGCTATGAATTCTCGCTTTGTGACGTGAATTTCCACCGAACATTATGCCAATTAAGCGGTAACAATACCCTAACCGCATTATGGGAAAATGTCTCTAAGCAGTTGACCATTATCATTGGGATATCAACCTTTACCAAGCCTATGGAAGAAATTATTGATGAGCACAAAGTGCTATTAGATAAAATACGCTCAGGGGATCTCAATATTCTAGAAATTGAAATCAAAGAGCATATTCGCAATCAAAATAAAGAGATTAACTTCAATCAAGCTATTGATAAAAAAAGAGAACCCAAGTAAGTAAACCTAGCACAGTTTCCTGATAAAGAGACAGTGTTAATGAGCACACAAGTGAAAACACCTAGCACCTAACCCGAAAAAGAGCATGTTGACTAATGAATAAATGTCTCAGGGAAATTATTTCTACAGGATTTGGAAATATAACGGCGAATTTGGGATCTTCAACGTACTAAAGAACACAAACCTCTAGTCTATATTTTTCGGCACATTTTCACTGATTGAAACTTTATCATCTCCCGTCAATACGGGCGCCTATTTGCCCCCGTATTGACGAGCATATTTATTTTAGCTTGAAACTTTTAAGCCAATTAAACCAATAATAATTAACCCAAGGCTAAGTAAGCGGAATATATTGGCTGATTCACCCAAGAAAATAATCCCGACAATGGCCGTACCAACAGCGCCAATACCTGTCCATATTGCATAAGCGGTTCCTGCTGGCAAATCACGCATTGCGTAAGCTAATAGCCCCATACTCGCAATAATCGCGACGATTGTAATAATACTTGGGGTAAGACGTGTAAAACCGTGAGTGTATTTTAGGCCAACGGCCCAAACAACTTCTAATAAACCGGCAAATAAGAGGATGATCCAAGCCATTGCTTTTCTCCCGAATGTAACCGGGGTCGTCCCCATTATTTAATTAACGTGTGCACTCATCCATATTCGGCTTACAGTATTGTCGACTAAACCCGATTGTATCGGTTTATATGCTTCTATTGTCGTTCTACTGCACTTCAAACGGTTTAGAGTACATATTCAGGTCGTCCTGAAAACGTGAAGTGAAATATCATTATAAATCCTCAATTTCCCCAACTCAAGTAATAAAAAATAACAAATTAGCTGCAATCAACAATAGAAATTTACATATTTGTACTGTATTAAAATTTCTATCGCGAAATTATACAACCAGAGGTAGAGTAGAAAGCTTCACTTACGACAGCCATTGAGAGTAGCATGAGCTTCAAAGATATATTACTCGCCCTGTGTGTGGTTATCATTTGGGGTGTTAACTTCGTGATCATTAAGCTCGGCGTTACCGCGCTTCCACCATTATTATTAGGGGCATTGCGTTTTATATTCGTGGCATTTCCCGCTATTTTTTTCTTTAAACGCCCAAAGATCCCCTTCAAATTATTACTCTTATATGGGTTAACGATTAGCTTTGGTCAATTTGCTTTCCTCTTTTGTGCCATTCGTGTCGGTATGCCCGCTGGGGTCACATCCGTTATTTTACAATCCCAAGCCTTTTTCACCTTACTCTTAGGTGCCGTCATCTTAAAAGAATCTCTACAAGCCACCCATTTCATAGGAATGCTAATTGCCGTCGTTGGGCTAACAATATTGGCTAAAGGTGCAACAGCCAGCGGCTTGGATGATATTCCATTATTAGGATTAACTTTTACGCTAATCGCGGGGCTTTCATGGGCATGTGGTAATATCACCAATAGGATGATTATGCACAATCAGCAAGAGGAAAAATGCAGTGCACTCTCCTTGGTCAGTTGGAGTGCTCTTATCCCTATTATCCCTTTCTTAATAAGCTCATGGCTATTTGAAGGTGAAGAGGCCATTGTACAAGGCCTATCTGATTTTAATTGGCCAGTATTTGGCACCATCATTTACCTTGCTTATCTATCTACTTTTGTGGGTTATGGTTTGTGGGGTGTTCTATTAGGTCGCTATGAAGCTTGGCGGGTTGCTCCTTTTTCTCTGTTGGTGCCCGTATTCGGCCTAAGCAGCAGTGCATTATTCCTTGATGAGCATATAAATAGCATACAATTTGCTGGGTTGATACTCATCATGTTTGGGCTGATTATTACCTTATTTGGTAAAAAGCTCATCCAACGGATCAGAAGCCATTAAGCCAAACTAGGCAGGGTATAGACTTTCAAGCTCTGCCTATGATTTCGCTCTTTATATGCCCCAACCACACCAGCGCATAATAGCAACATAAAAAAAATAAATAGCATTTCTCACAAATCAATCGCTTTCCCTCTAGCTGAAATCGAAATAAAATCCAGTTAACTGCTATTATTTAGTGATATTAATAACAGTTATGAAATTTATTTTTACTCACTGTTAGGTTTCACGTTTTAGCTATCTTGCCTTTCCGTTAACTCTAGCTATATGTGTCAGTAATCTGCAAATACAAAAATGCAAACGGCTTAATAATAAAACGGATGGGATGGCTATGGGTAAACAATTAATTTGGATTGTGCTAGCGATATTAGGCGCTTTTGCTCTCGGTTATATCGCATTAAATCGAGGCGAGCAAATTAATGCGCTATGGATCGTCGTTGCAGCGGTTTGTGTCTATTTAATCGCATATCGTTATTACGGACTGTTTATTGCTAAAAAGGTACTACAAGTCGATTCAACACGAATGACACCCTCTATCCGTCATAACGATGGCTTAGATTACGTTCCGACAGATAAAAAAATTCTCTTCGGTCACCATTTTGCAGCAATTGCAGGGGCAGGACCACTGGTAGGCCCGGTATTAGCTGCTCAAATGGGGTATCTGCCAGGCATGTTATGGCTGCTAGCAGGGGTCGTATTAGCGGGTGCGGTTCAAGATTTTATGGTGCTTTTTGTGTCGACTCGTCGAGATGGCCGCTCACTGGGTGAATTGGTCAAAGAAGAGATGGGGAATACTGCGGGCATCTTAGCCCTTATCGCTTGCTTTATGATTATGGTGATTATCCTTGCAGTGCTTGCGATGATCGTCGTCAAAGCCCTTACACACAGCCCATGGGGCACCTATACAGTCGCCTTTACCATTCCTCTTGCGATATTCATGGGAATATATACCCGTTATATTCGCCCTGGTCGTATTGGTGAAGTGTCTATTATTGGTCTGGTATTCCTTGTATTTGCAATTATTTCAGGTGGCTGGGTTGCCGAAAGTGAAACATGGGCACCGTATTTTGACTATACCGGTGTGCAACTGACATGGATGCTTGTTGGATATGGGTTTGTTGCCGCAGTTCTGCCTGTTTGGCTACTGCTGGCACCTCGCGATTACCTTTCTACCTTTTTAAAGATTGGTACCATCATCGGGTTAGCCATTGGTATTCTTATTTTAAACCCCAATTTAGAAATGCCAGCGCTGACCAAATATATTGATGGCACAGGCCCTGTCTGGGCAGGTGATCTGTTCCCGTTTTTATTTATTACTATTGCTTGTGGTGCTGTTTCTGGTTTCCATGCTTTAATTTCATCAGGAACAACCCCCAAAATGCTTGCGAATGAGAACCAAGCTTGCTTTATCGGCTATGGCGGCATGTTAATGGAATCGTTTGTCGCGATTATGGCATTGGTTGCCGCTTGTGTGATTGATCCCGGTGTCTATTTTGCCATGAACAGCCCTATGGCGATGTTAGCACCTGCTGGTACTGAAGATGTCGTCGCTTCGGCTGCGCAAGTTGTCAGTAGCTGGGGCTTCCAAATAACACCTGAGCAGCTAACAAATATCGCCAATGAGGTCGGTGAAAATAGCATTATTTCTCGAGCAGGTGGAGCTCCAACACTGGCGGTAGGCATGGCCTATATCTTACACGGCGCCCTCGGCGGTTTAATGAATGTGTCGTTTTGGTATCACTTCGCTATCTTGTTTGAAGCGCTGTTTATTTTAACGGCTGTCGATGCGGGAACCCGTGCGGCACGCTTTATGCTACAAGATTTATTAGGCGTGATCTCACCTTCTTTGAAACGAACCGACTCACTTCCTGCAAACCTAATTGCAACAGCATTATGTGTACTTGCATGGGGGTATTTCCTTCATCAAGGTGTTGTTGACCCACTCGGTGGTATCAATACACTCTGGCCACTTTTTGGTATCGCAAACCAAATGCTAGCAGGTATGGCCTTAATGCTCTGTGCAGTAGTCCTGTTCAAAATGAAGCGTCAACGCTACGCATGGGTTGCTTTAGTGCCTACTGCGTGGTTGCTTATTTGTACAATGACCGCAGGATGGGAAAAAACATTCAGTGAAGATGCGCGCGTTGGTTTCCTCGCTGTAGCCAATAAATTCCAAGCAATGATTGATAGTGGAAATATTCCATCGCAATATACTGAGTCACAACTAACACAGTTGATTTTTAATAACCGTTTAGATGCTGGGTTAACAATTTTCTTTATGATCGTTGTCGTGCTACTCGCGATATTCTCAATCCGTACAGCATTAAAAGCATTGAAATCTTCTGAGCCAACAGCGAATGAAGTTCCATATGAACCAATGCCAGCTAACTATCAGGAAATTGTTGCGAATACACGCCATCACTAATTCATCGTGTATGGACAAGATACGCTTAGATTCAACGAAAACGAGCCACCTCATCCTATTTGTGGCTCGAGTTTTCAAATAACGCTCAAGCGCTCTAAAGTTAGAAGCGAAGTAAGGAGATTAAGATGTTTGGTTCACTCGGCAATGCGGCTCGTTACCTTGGGCAAGCAGCCAAAATGATGATTGGTGTGCCTGATTATGACAATTACGTTGCTCATATGCGACTTAATCATCCAGATCAAACACCAATGACATATGAAGAGTTCTTTAAAGAGCGCCAAGATGCTCGCTATGGTGGAAAAGGCGGGTTTAAGTGCTGTTAAATTCAGCTTCTCTTTTTGGGTAAAAAAAACCGTAATGTCTTACAACATTACGGTTTTTTAGCTTCAAGCAAACAGGTATTATTTCACGCGTGAAACGTATTCGCCTGAACGAGTATCAACTTTGATCACTTCACCAATCTGAACGAACAGAGGAACTTTAACCACTGCACCCGTGCTTAAAGTCGCTGGCTTACCGCCAGTACCCGCTGTATCACCTTTCAGACCTGGGTCAGTATCTGTGACTTCTAACTCAACAAAGTTAGGTGGAGTCACCGCGATTGGGCGGCCATTCCACAGAGTCAAGATACAATCAGCTTGGTCGATCAGCCATTTAGCGTTATCACCAACCGCTTTTTCGTCCGCTGCAAGCTGTTCGAAAGTTTCGTTGTTCATGAAATGCCAAAACTCACCGTCGTTATAAAGGTAAGTTAAGTTCATATCCATGACATCTGCGGCTTCGACAGAATCAGTAGACTTAAATGTTTTTTCCAACAGTTTGTTAGAAATCAGTTTACGAATACGAACACGTGCAAACGCTTGACCTTTACCCGGTTTAACGAATTCACTATCAAGAATTGCACAAGGTTCGCCATCTAACATGATTTTAAGACCTGAGCGGAATTCATTGGTACTATAAGTAGCCATGGAGATCCTCTAATTTATACACTAAAAATGGCATAGCCAAAAAATGGTCGATATTGTAACTCAAAATACCTCATCCAGAGAAGTCTGGATACAACAACTTGCTGAAGCAATCACTAATCCTGATGAATTGCTTCAAATACTGGGGCTAGAAAGCCATCAAGCATCGAAAGATGGCAACGACGCACGTAAATTATTTCCATTACGTGTACCAAGGCCGTTTATTTCGCGCATGAAAAAAGGCGATCCACAAGACCCTCTGCTATTGCAAGTATTAACTGCAAAAGCAGAATTTGATACCTATCCGGGGTTTTCTACAGATCCATTAGATGAACAAAATAATGCGATCCCCAGTTTACTCCACAAATATCACAACCGAGCATTGATGTTGGTGAAAGGGGGCTGTGCAGTAAACTGCCGTTACTGCTTCCGCCGACATTTTCCTTATGAAGATAATAAGGGAAACAAAAATAATTGGTTGATAGCTGTGGATTATATAAAAAACCACACTGAACTCAATGAAATCATCTTTTCAGGGGGTGATCCCTTGATGGCAAAAGACAGTGAACTGGATTGGTTAATTGGGCAACTCGAAGCGATCCCCCACATTAAGCGGCTGAGGATCCACTCTCGTTTACCTGTAGTGATCCCCGAACGCATTACCACTAACCTGTGTCAGCGACTTGCCCACTCACGTCTTCAAGTGATCATGGTAACGCATCTCAACCATGCTAATGAGATAGATGATCACTTTAAAGCCGCGATGCAAAAATTAAAAAATGCCGGCGTGACCTTACTCAATCAAAGCGTACTGTTACGTGGGGTGAACAATGATGCAGATACATTGGCGAATTTAAGTAATGCGCTATTTGATGCGGGTATCCTGCCGTATTACTTGCATGTTTTAGATAAGGTGCAAGGGGCTGCGCATTTCTTAGTGAGCGACCAAGAAGCTAGGTTGCTAATACAACAATTGCTTGGGAAGGTTTCTGGCTATTTGGTGCCAAAATTAGCACGGGAGATTGGCGGAGAGCCGAGTAAGACGTTACTCGACCTAAACCTAAGACAGTGCTGAAATAAAACGCCCGCATCGTCTATACGATCGGGCGTCAGATATTCATTTTAGGGGCACTTATAAACTTGGCCGACCATTTTACTATCAACTGGGATAAAACTAGAGAGGATAGTTTCACTTGGGCTAGTCGCACCAAAAATCACATTTCCGCCCATTGCGCCTGCTTTATTACGCAGATCATTTGCCGCGCCGCGCATAGAGCTTGATTCACTATTGACACCGCTCAACCAGTTGCTTTGAGTTCCTGTGACTTGACCAAGAAGCTGGCAATCACTTCCAGGTTGGTTTTCAACAAAACGAACTTGTGAGCCCGCCGCAGTTAAATTAGTTGTTGTCGAACAACCTGCTAAAAGTAGTAATGCAGCAGCACCAAGCAATACTTTAATACGCATGTTTTCCCTCATTTATCATAGTGTTTTTGCAGCTGGTTTGAGAACCACTCATTCCCTTCTTTGTTCAATATACCGTTGCTATTAACGGCATCATTGAATTGATCTTCATTAGCGCTACTAAATTATAGTCACTCGAGCGCCTATTTACAGCCAAAATTCGCCAGATCTATATTGAGAGATATGGATAACGGTTCAAAGTATCAACAAAGGCATGACTATAAAATTTGCCCACCCTCGTCAGCAAACAAAGCTTACCATAAAACGCGTATACTCTAAATAATTCGAAACATCACATGAAATATAAAGAGCCTATAACGCTTTCACCTTTGGTTACTCACCAAACCACCTTTTGCCTTACTCCAAATATAACCTGCCGCACGGTCTTTGCGCAAAAATAAATGCACAATTATACAATTAGCAAATTCAAGGGCTTTTACTCAAAATAAGCGTATCGAAATCTTTCGCGTCATTTTAGATTATCGATATTCTCCACTTTAGACATTCGGTCGGCCTACCATCAATCAACTCAAACATATTTATTCATATAAAAAACCGGTATTGTCGGTTAATACCAACAATACCGGTTAGAAGGCTTAACAGTTCTTATTGACTGTGTGAGCGTGATGCGGCCAATTGGCTTACATCATACCGCCCATTCCACCCATACCGCCCATGCCTGCAGCACCTAAGTCAGGGCCTTCATCTTTAGGCATTTCAGTAATCATCGCTTCAGTTGTGATCATCAGACCAGCGATAGATGCAGCGAATTGCAATGCAGAACGAGTTACTTTAGTTGGATCCAAGATACCCATCTCGATCATATCACCATAAGTGTCAGTTGCTGCGTTGTAGCCTTCGTTGCCTTGAACTGCTTTAACTTTGTTAACAACAACAGAAGCTTCTTCACCTGCGTTAGTGACGATTTGACGCATTGGTGCTTCCATCGCACGCAGTGCAACGCGGATACCCACGTTTTGCTCTTCATTATCGCCTTTCAGTGAAGCCAGTTTAGCGGCAACACGTACCAGTGCAGTACCACCACCAGCAACAACACCTTCTTCAACCGCTGCGCGAGTTGCGTGCAGCGCATCGTCGACGCGAGCACGTTTTTCTTTCATTTCAACTTCAGTTGCCGCACCAACTTTAATTACAGCAACACCGCCAGCTAATTTAGCAACGCGCTCTTGCAGTTTTTCACGGTCATAATCAGAAGTTGATTCTTCGATTTGTTGACGAATTTGTGCAACACGACCTGCGATAGCAGACTCTTCACCAACACCATCAATGATAGTTGTTGTGTCTTTGTTGATGACGATACGTTTTGCTTGACCCAGATCTTCTAATGTCGCTTTTTCAAGCTCCATACCGATCTCTTCAGAGATAACAGTACCGTTAGTCAGGATAGCGATATCTTGCAGCATTGCTTTACGGCGATCACCGAAACCAGGTGCTTTAACCGCAGCAACTTTCACGATACCACGCATGGTGTTAACAACCAGTGTCGCAAGTGCTTCGCCTTCAACATCTTCAGCGATGATCAGAAGTGGTTTGCTCGCTTTAGCAACGCCTTCTAATACTGGCAGCAGTTCACGGATGTTAGATACTTTTTTATCAACTAACAGGATGAATGGGTTTTCCAGTTCAACAACACCCGTTTCTGGCTTGTTGATGAAATAAGGAGACAGGTAACCACGATCGAACTGCATACCTTCAACAACATCCAGTTCGTCTTCCAGACCAGTACCTTCTTCAACAGTGATAACGCCTTCTTTGCCGACTTTATCCATTGCTTCTGCAATTAACTTACCAACGGTTTCGTCAGAGTTTGCAGAAATTGTACCAACCTGTGCGATAGATTTAGAGTCTGAACATGGAACAGACAGTGCTTTCAGCTCTTCTACAGCTGCAACTACTGCTTTATCGATACCACGTTTCAGATCCATCGGGTTCATACCCGCTGCAACGGCTTTCAGACCTTCAGTAACAATAGCTTGCGCCAGAACTGTTGCAGTTGTTGTACCATCACCCGCTGCATCGTTAGCTTTAGAAGCAACTTCTTTCACCATCTGTGCGCCCATGTTCTCGAATTTATCTTCTAATTCGATTTCACGTGCAACAGAAACACCATCTTTAGTGATAACTGGTGAACCAAATGATTTATCAAGAACCACATTACGGCCTTTAGGGCCCAAAGTTACTTTAACTGCATCTGCTAGAATATTCACACCACGAAGCATTTTTACGCGTGCGTCATTACCAAATTTAACGTCTTTAGCTGCCATTATTTCTTTCCTTTAAATTCTTTTCGTTAGTTGAGAAGATCTAAGTGAAAATTACGCTTCAACAATCGCGAGGATGTCACTTTCTGACATGATCAGCACTTCTTCGTTGTCGATTTTTTCAGCTTTCACGCCATAACCGTCGTTAAAAATAACGATGTCGCCGACTTTCACATCCAACGCTTTGATTTCACCATTTTCAAGGATGCGACCATTACCAACGGCGAGGACCTCACCACGCGTAGATTTACCTGCTGCAGTGCCAGTCAGAACGATACCGCCTGCAGATTTTGATTCAACTTCTTTACGCTTGACGATAACACGGTCATGCAATGGACGAATTTTCATTAATAGTTCTCCTATAAATAAAGTCCACACTAGGTAAAAGGACGATACCAGTATGCCTAAATAAACCAGTACCATGTTTCAGCAGATTGGGGCTAATTGGAGTGACTTCAAGGGGGGAAGATAAAATTTTTTTGTTTTTACCTTCCCTATTTTAATGGGGGCTCTTACTTATAGCGGTTATCTTTTTCTGATTCGTTAGAATCATCGGATTTATCGAGTTTATATGATGGATCATCCTGTTTACGTTGGAATTCCCCTTCAAATGTATCACCTTGTTGAAATGGGTTATTACGCCCTGCACTAAAACCATTTCCAGTTTGGGAAAAACGGATATGTGGAATCAAACGCATGACGAACAATTTTTGCACAGGAGGTAACAATAACAGCAAACCAATAAAGTCAGTAAAGAACCCTGGCAGGATTAATAAGAAGCCAGCAAGTACCAACGCAACACTTTTAATCATTTCTGCTGCGGGGCTTTCACCTGCTGCCATTTTTTGCTGGATCTGCATGACATTTTTCATTCCCTGATTTTTGACCAGAGAAATTCCCAAACAAGATGTCAACACAACCAGTATGAGTGTTGCCAATACCCCAATTTCTGAAGCAACACGAACGAATATGACGGACTCAATATAAATGAGAAGGCATATCAATATTAGCGGTAACCAGCGCACAAGTTCTCCTTTATTTCAATCAGCTATCTCCTTCGTTCTTCTTATTGCTCAAGTATCGACCACTCTCTATTCGAGTCATGCTCTCAGAGAGTTTGCCACCTATTCACACCCAGAAGTTCGTTGGATATAGGTTAGTTCTCGCCTCTTGGAAAACCTTTGTGAACTGTATCTAAGAGACAAACAACAACATTCGCTTTTTCACATAGTATAGACATAATGATGGAGGTCACTATAACGCTTTTCAACTCATGGAGATTTCTAATTTTTTTGGTTTCATCTGTGAGTATGTTCACATATTTTGAAATCTGTTTCATAAATCAAACTATATAGTGATCTAGGTTCAAGGTAATCATTAAAGAACCGCATATCATCTACTCATAAATCAGTAGATCATCATGCTGATAATGGAGTAACAGGTGTTTAACACCTAGAATGTTTTGTTTTACGGTATATATTTTTTAAAAGCGCATAATAGACAGTAACTGTAATCTAATTAAGAAGGTTCTCATGTCAAACAATACTCGTATCGAAGAAGACCTGTTAGGTCAGAAAGAAGTCCCATCTGATGCCTATTACGGTGTTCATACTCTGCGTGCGATTGAAAACTTTTATATCAGCGACCGCACCATTAACGACGTGCCAGAATTTATTCGCGGCATGGTAATGGTTAAAAAAGCGGCAGCAATGGCGAACAAAGAACTTCACACTATTCCACGTAACATTGCAGATACCATTATCAAAGCATGTGATGTTGTACTGGATACCGGTAAATGCATGGACCAGTTCCCTGTTGACGTATTCCAAGGTGGTGCAGGTACATCACTAAACATGAATACCAACGAAGTCCTTGCAAACATTGGTCTTGAACTGATGGGTCATAAAAAAGGTGAATATGAATACCTAAATCCTAATGACCACTTAAATAAAAGTCAGTCAACCAACGATGCCTATCCGACAGGTTTCCGTATCGCCGTATACAACTCCGTTGTAAAACTGATTGAATCGGTTGAATACCTGAAAAAAGGTTTTGAGAAAAAAGCAGAAGAATACAAAGACATTCTGAAAATGGGCCGTACCCAATTGCAGGATGCTGTACCAATGACCGTTGGTCAAGAATTCCATGCCTTTGCAACGCTCTTAAAAGAAGAAGAGAAAAACCTAAAACGTAGTATTGAATTACTGTTAGAAGTGAATTTAGGTGCAACGGCAATCGGTACAGGTTTGAATACTGCGCCGGGCTACCAAAAATTGGCTGTTGAGAAATTAGCAGAAGTGACTGGCTTACCTTGTGTACCAGCAGAAGACCTGATTGAAGCGACATCTGACTGTGGTGCATACATCACCGTTCACGCTGGCCTAAAACGCCTTGCCGTTAAGCTATCTAAAATTTGTAATGACTTGCGCTTACTGTCTTCTGGCCCACGTGCAGGCCTCAAAGAGATCAATCTGCCTGAATTACAAGCAGGTTCTTCAATTATGCCAGCAAAAGTTAACCCAGTTATTCCTGAAGTGGTTAACCAAGCTTGTTTCAAAGTTATCGGTAACGATGTTTGTGTTACAATGGCAGCTGAAGCGGGTCAGCTACAGTTGAACGTAATGGAGCCAGCTATCGGTCAAGCGATGTTTGAATCCATTTCTCTGATGAACAATGCGTGCCGTAACTTAGTTGAAAAATGCATTAACGGTATCACAGTGAACAAAGAAATCTGTGAAGCGTTTGTTTTTAACTCTATCGGTATTGTCACTTACCTGAACCCATTCATTGGTCACCATAATGGTGATATCGTAGGTAAGATCTGTGCTGAAACAGGCAAGAGTGTCCGTGAAGTCGTTCTGGAGCGCGGCCTACTGACCGAAGAGCAGCTGGATGATATTTTCTCTGTTGAGAACCTAAAACACCCAGCTTATAAAGCGAAAAGATTTGATGACTAATCGTTTATGCTAACCATAAATAACTCTTAAAAATCAAGGCACGCCTCTCCTTCGGAAAGCGTGCCTTTTTAGTTTTATGCACACACAAAAAATTAACACTACAGTTTCATATTTTTAATTTTAAATTTGTCGAGGAGTAAACACTATGTTAGCCGTAGAATTTATCATTGTTCTGCTGGCCATATTTTTGGGGGCCCGTCTCGGTGGGATAGGTATCGGCTTTGCCGGTGGCCTAGGTGTACTGGTACTCGCTGCTATTGGCGTAAAACCAGGTACTATACCATTTGACGTTATCTCTATTATTATGGCTGTGATCGCTGCCATTTCTGCAATGCAAATTGCAGGTGGACTTGATTACTTAGTCGATCAGACAGAAAAACTACTGCGTCGTAATCCTAAATACATCACCATCCTTGCACCAATCGTGACCTATTTCCTAACCTTATTTGCTGGTACAGGGAATATCTCTTTAGCAACTTTACCCGTCATTGCAGAAGTGGCAAAAGAACAAGGCGTCAAACCTTGCCGCCCACTTTCAACTGCGGTTGTTGCAGCTCAAATTGGTATTACAGCGTCCCCAATCTCAGCGGCAGTTGTGTATATGGCCTCTGTGATGGAAAACTCCGCCATGGTCGGTGCAGGTAACACTGTTAGCTATATTACGTTGCTCGCTATTTTACTGCCATCCACTTTCCTTGCTATCATTTTGATGTCATTCATCATCTCTTGGACGTTTAACTCGAAACTGTCTGATGATCCTGTTTACCAAAAACGTTTAGCAGAAGGCTTAGTTGAACTGCGTGGTAGCCAAGTTAAAGCTATCAAACCTGGTGCAAAATCATCTGTATTTTTGTTCTTGCTAGGCGTTGTCGGTGTTGTTGTCTACGCTATTATCAACAGCCCAAGCTTAGAAATAGTCAAAACACCATTGATGAACACCACTAATGCTATCTTAATCATTATGCTGAGTGTAGCGACCCTCATCACTATTTTATGCCGAGTCAATACTGACGCGATCCTTAACTCAAGCACCTTTAAAGCAGGTATGAGCGCATGTATCTGTATTTTAGGTGTTGCATGGTTAGGTGATACATTCGTACAACATAATATTGATTGGATTAAAGCAACAGCGGGTGATCTGATCCATGAACATTCATGGATGCTAGCCGTGATCTTCTTCTTCTGTTCAGCTCTACTGTACTCACAAGCTGCAACAGCAAAAGCGTTGATGCCTATGGCACTCGCGCTTCATGTTAGCCCACTGACAGCTATCGCATCATTCTCAGCAGTATCTGGTCTGTTTATTCTACCAACATACCCAACACTGGTTGCTGCTGTACAAATGGATGATACCGGAACCACACGCATTGGCCGTTTCGTCTTTAACCATCCATTCTTTATTCCGGGCACTATTGCCGTGATCTTAGCTGTTACCTTCGGTTTCCTATTCGGCGGTATGATCCTGTAGTTATTGGATATTCTACCCATACAAAAACCCGCAATATTTTGCGGGTTTTCTTTTAAAAAACTAAATAGCGTTGCACGGATAACCCAGACCGTATCCTACTAGCAGATTTATTCATACGCCATTGCACAGATAGCAGGGCATGTTTAGATTTGAATGTGCAGTCATCAAGCCATAAACCGCTATCATTCACCTCATAAAAGCAATTAAGTCATCAAAACAGCTATCCGTGATGAATTAACCTATCGTCGCGCGATTAAAGCTTCTGCCCTATTTTTAACACCTTCGCCACATTATAAGCGGTCTGCTGTAAATTAATGGCGCCTTCATTTAATGCTTCGTCGAGCGCGCACAAGCGAGGCAATATGCTAAAGAAAGCATCAATGCCTTCTTGATGTAAAGCGTCCACACCTTTCCCTAACACACCACTTAATGCTATCACTGGAACATAGTATTTTGCCGCCACTTTGGCAACACCAATCGGTGCTTTCCCCCCTGCGGTTTGCCCGTCCATACTCCCTTCACCAACGATCACTAAATCAGCATCCATCATCTCTTTTTCTAAATCGACCGCTTGAATCACAATATCGATGCCCGGTTTTAGTTGTGCTCCCAAAAAGGCGGCTGCGGCGACAGATATTCCTCCAGCCGCACCACCTCCTGCTAAGTGACGGTAATCTATACCTGTTGTGCTTTTTATTACATTTGCCAGTTGATTCAGCCCACGTTCTAACATGGCAACCATTTCAGGTGTTGCCCCTTTTTGAGGACCAAATACTGTAGCGGCACCACGCTCACCAACAAGAGGGTTGTCCACATCACACGCCACATCAATGTCACAATCTTTTAAACGAGGGTCGAGACCTGAAATATCAATACTGGCGATCTTATTGAGTACTTCCCCCCCTTGGCCTAGCCGTTGTTGCTGCTCATCATAAAAAACAGCCCCTAAGGCTTGCAGCATACCAACGCCACCATCAACCGTTGCACTGCCACCAATACCTAAAATAATCTGCTGTACGCCTTTATCTAAGGCATCTTTAATTAATTGACCTGTGCCATAACTGCTGGTTAGCATCGGGTTACGCTCTTTTGGTGGAACTAACATCAATCCACTTGCAGCAGCCATTTCAATCGCTGCTGTCGTTCCTTGATGAAGCAAACCATAAGCTGCTGTTATAGGTTTATTGAGTGGATCAAATACCTCAACAGATACTCTTTCTCCGCTCGCAGCGGCAATCAACGCATCAACCGTACCTTCCCCACCATCTGCTATGGGTAAACTTAAAAATGTTGCATCAGGAAATACCGCTTGGAAGCCTTGTTTCACGGCATCGGCAGCAGATTCTGCACTCATGCTCTCTTTGAATGAATCTGGAGCTATAATAATTTTCATGATGAGTACCTATGAAAAACACGATAATTATTTAATCGTATCATGTTGATAGCTCTCATACTGCAAATTGTCTGACAGTTACCCTGATCACACCTTACCTATTTTTGTCATCAACAATATTGCTCACAAAGCAAACTGCTATAAATCAATAATGATCATTGTTATGATGGGAAGATGAGAACAATATTGTGATGGAGCTAACAATGTCAGTACAGTGCGAACAAATTTTAAGCCATGCTCTAAACCAGTTAGAAAAACAAGGCCTCTCTGCCTCTACCGAGCATCTTCTCCATGAGATAGCCCCTGATTTCAACATGATCCGCCAATTTTGGCCTGATGATGAGGCCTTAGTGTACGATTGCCTGCGTTATCATGGGCAACAGATTGAAATTTGGCAACGTCAAACACGGTTAGATGAGTCGTTAAGCCCCCAACAAAAACTTTCCGCACGCTACCAACAGCTGTACCAACGTGTTAGCGAAGGGCGTTTCCCTGGATGTTTATTTGTCTCAGCCTGTAATCACTATCCTGATCCACAGCACCCTATCCATCAATTAAGCCGAATACAAAAAGATAACTCTTTTCTATATACCAAAGAGTTATTAGATGAATTAGATATTGAAGACCCCGTGCTCGTGGCAAATCAAATGGAATTAGTTTTAGAGGGCTGTTTGAATCGTTTACTGATTCAAAGAGATATTAAAGATGTCGAAATTGCTCAGCATCTCTCAGAGGATATTTTAACTATTGCGTTATGCCGTAAAAAAGGAGCTTTAAGTTAATAAAACAGTAATCGCGCGTTAAACCAACAATTTTTGCTGAAAAAGAAAACACTCAGTTAAAAACTGCGTTTTTTTAGCAAAAATTCGTTGACGCCAACCACCTAATACGGTTTAATGCGCCCCGTTGCCCGGATAGCTCAGTCGGTAGAGCAGGGGATTGAAAATCCCCGTGTCCTTGGTTCGATTCCGAGTCCGGGCACCACTTTCACTTCTACAGTGGTTTCCTCCAATCAAGTAATCCTATAGATATCATCTAATT
Organism: Providencia sp. PROV267; assembly: GCF_028477825.1. Lineage (NCBI taxonomy): Bacteria > Pseudomonadati > Pseudomonadota > Gammaproteobacteria > Enterobacterales > Morganellaceae > Providencia > Providencia sp. PROV267. The sequence continues at coordinate 42,889 of NZ_JAMPLX010000027.1, forward strand.
ATCTTAATTTACCACCTTAAAATTTAGCAAAACCACAACTAGGTTGTATGCCTTTTGACGTTTTTGATGGGCTGCGTATGCCATATTGTTTAAGTATTTAACGTTCAAGACTCAAGCCAGAACAAACCTCTTTCAACTGATCGTTTTTTTGCAAAGCCTTTTAACTTTTTAATATCAGAAGATCCCATCACACCATATTTAGCTTTCTAAGATAGTTATTCATCTCAGACCCACCGTTCTCTCAGAAAATACACTCAGCTAGACCGTTATCATGCCATTTGACTAGAGTTGCCGCATTTTTATTTTTGAGTAAAGACCAATTCTACATTCAATAAAATAGTCGTGTGATATAGTCATGACTATAGTTCTTAGCGTGTGATTACCTGAAAAAACGGATCAATGTGCTTCCCGCCCCTTACAGGCTTAACTTACTGTATTCCAGGGATTTACTACATATCATACCGTTTTAATTATCGGTTCCACTGCCGCAAGTACTTCGACAACCTCATCAAGGGTCACAATTAAATAATGCTCTATAATATCATCATGTATATTCTCACTGTAGTGGCATCGTTAATTTGGCCACCTTAATAGAGGTGTTACTATACACCTCATAACTTAACAATTGATAACAATGACAAAGCAAACTCGACGTAATTTCAGTGCGGAATTTAAACTTGAAGCGGCTCAACTTGTGCTTGGCCAGAACTATTCCGTGCTCGAAGCTGCTAACGCCATGGGCATAGGTAAATCCACCCTACTCTGGACAAATGGGTTCGGCAACTAAAACAAGAACGCAAAAGTATTTTACCAAAAACCTCACCGATGACACCAGAACAAGTCGAAATTCGTGAACTGAAAAAGAAAATTGCTCGCCTTGAAGAGCATAATGAGATCTTAAAGAAGGCTACCGCCATGTAATTGAAGCTCGACAGGAAGTTATTCATTATAGTATCTTACAGTCAACTTAGGCCGCATCAATATAATGGCGGTTTAACACCCAATGAATCGGAACGATTATTTTAGAAAAGCTCTAAAACCGTGGTCAGTTTTTATTGACCACTTCACACCATGCTCAATGTGCTTTCCAACATTGCTAGCCAAGCAACTAAAGAAAAAGTTGTCAAAATCAGATAGTATACTGTGAGTTACGTCCATTACCGAGGAAAACTCAACTGATTATTATCAGTAACAACATGATATATAACCCTTTATATAGGAAGTCACTACCCTCTCACTCGCCAAGCCAGACTGTTGATTATCCAGCAAACTGAATGGGAGTAAGATTTTAAGGAAAACTTTATCAGGGCTATCCTAATCTCATAGTGCATCATGAAGTTTTTTAAACCACTCCAATATAGTCAATCCATCTTCTGAGGGTATATAATAGCAATTGTGTTCATACAAATATTTTTCAGGTAACTCTTTTCCTGACTTTATTATTTCCGATAGTTCTTTTTTTAACTTCAAAATAGATTCAGATGTTTCTCTTCTTACAAAATTATTTAATGCCTCTATATCACTAGATGCTTCACAGTCCCAATCTTGATGAAAATAACAGCCTAATAAATAATTAATTCTTTCCATATTCATCATTTCCCTACACTAGTGAGGATACGCAGTTTGAATACGATAACCATTCGGTATTAGTGGATCTTTATCTATTACAATCACTATTTTATTTGAATCAATAGATTTCGTTTGTCCTCTATAGATAACTCTACCTATAGTCCACTCCCCATTGATTAAGACATCCTAAACTAGAGTTTTCTAACTGTTTACGATAAGCCTTCGGTGGGAGGTGATTTAAACTTTCATGCGTTCGGCTAAAGTTATAATCCTGCTGCCAATACCACGCTAATTCTTTAACTTGGCTCAACGATTCAAATAAATAAACATTCAAAAACTCACGGCGGAACGAACCATTAAAACGCTCGATAAAGCCATTTTACTGTAGCTTACCGAATTGAATATAGCATAACGCTATTTGATTATTTTCACAGTAGTTCAATAAATTAACAGCAATTAGCTCTGGAGCATTATCTATGCGAATTTGTTTCGGTAGCCCTCTGTCGACTCTCAAGCGTTCAAGCACTCTAATAACTCGTTCAGCAGGCAATGACGTATCCACTTCAATTGCCAGACACTCTCGCGTTCTTTCATCAATAATATTCAATGTTCGAAATCGGCTACCACAATATAAACCATCATGCATAAAATCCAATGCCCAATGAATATTCGGTGTTTTCTCAATTATTAGTGGTCTTTTTTCACTTACTGCTAGCTAATATCGTTAGCTTCCATGCCAGAATCAGTGAGTTTTAAAATATTAACGATTTGAGTTTCAGTAAAACGGGCTTTTTTCATCATGACCTCTGCAAATTTTAGGGCAGAAAATCTAATTATAGCTGTCTTATTTTAGGGAAAGTGGACATGAACAGTAGCCTACCGAAAGAAGAAAATTAAGATGAACCACGTTCTATAACTTAAAGTTGACATTTTTAAAACCGTTATCAAAGTCATGGATAGCGATTTTAGTGTTCGCTTATCAAAAAAGCGTAAAGCTGAGTTATTCAGGAAAAAATGGGGGTAGCTGATATTACTTATTTAAACCTAGTTACTAATGCTTATTCACGAAAAAAAAATCGCTGGTTATCATTTAGATGGCAACATGAAAATGAATATGGTAAAGAAATTGTTACTTCGAATCTTAAAAAGACAAAGTTCAACAATCCCTATAATCCATCACTCAAATCGAGGGCTACAGTATTGTTCATCGAACTATCTGAAAATCCATAATAATATTCAATGCTCAATGAAAGACATTTTTCATTAAACTATAAACCGCCCAATCAAGTTCATCGAGCGTTTTATACCTGAAGAGTTGTCAACCTATATCAGGGCTATTCGTGAGGTAAATAAATTAAATTAACTCCATGTATAGTTAAGAATATTCTCTTATTTAATAAATTGTGTTCAATTGCCACTGCATTAAATAGGAAAACATCGTATTATATCCATCGTTTTTTAATTCTAATACAGATGGAGTAGTAATGGAAACTAAGCAATACCCTATAAAATGGCAAAAACGTTTTGCATTTTTTGATACATATGGAGCACCAAAAACCCCTGAACACAAAGCTGCCATAAAGCAGCAACCTTATTTTGCTCGCTTTCTTATTATGTTTAATTTTTTTGCTTACTTCTTTGGACCTATCTATTTTGCAATTGTAGGATTATGGAAAAAAGCTCTAATCTTGTTAGCTATAAGCTTATGTATCACCATGCTTTTTGCAACCATTGAACTTATTATAGGTAGAGAATTCCCCAGACCAGTTTGGACAGCTATATCTCTAGGGGTATCTTTCATGTGGGGATTTACTGCAAACTATGCTTATTACCTAAAAAAAGTCAAAGGCCTTGATGGCTGGAACCCATTTGAAGGATTCAGCTTATATTAAATCAATAAGTTATCCGCTTATAACCTACCTCCAATCCCAATAGGATTTTATTCCATACAATAATGCTGCATGTAAAATGCAGCATTATAACAATAAATAAACTTGAAGATTATTTTAGATGCTTGTGAGTATCGAAATGCAGCATAAATACTCTACAAATTGACGGTGTTATAAATGAGGTATTTACAAGAATATCGTAACGGTATTCCGCCCATTCATAACCCAGCGTGCTTTAGAAAATATCGACGGCGACAATGCGGTATTTATTGTCATAGTGATATGAATATCTATTTTTTCATGCCACAGAACATCGCCAATAAATACATAAGTAAAGCTGAACATTTATTATAACCTACTGTAAATAGCAATTCCTCAATGATGAAAGGACACAAATATGCCCTTCATCTATGATCAACCTCAAAAAGCATTAATAATATTAAACTAAAGATGAAAACCCTTGTACCTGTCGCCGAATAACCTCATCACCAATACGTGTTTTATAAGATAATGCAAGTGGTCTTAACATGAATGGTAGATCTTTGGTGACTTTATTACCTGCAACGCCAGTATTGCATTCCTGTACTTCTTTGTTACCGCTATATAGCAAAACACCTTGGAATAATTTTTTCTCTTCATTCGTCAACTTAGCGCCTGGCTTACTCAAACTATAACCTTGATGATAATTGATAGCTTCCCGCTTGATTTCTGCGTCCAGCATACCTGTTCTATCTTTACCACTTTTGCAATTCCAGCAAGGCACTGCACCAATTTCGTAAGCTAACATCGCGATACGTTGTGCTATTTTATAAGGCTCATTACCATCATAACGATATGATTTTTTCTTCCATATTTCCTTTATCTGCTGACATAACTCTTCTACTTTATGCCTATTACTAGCATGAGGATGTTCAGATAAATAGTGACCTACCCATCCCCCCACTTCATTATTAATAAGATAGTTACACCCTAATATTTGGGCTAAAGCGGTTTTATTTAAATTATCATTTTGGCTGATCACCTTCGGGATGGAAAATGCCAGTTCATTAACGCCAAAGTTGAATATCGCAATATCCAGTTTAACTTTAACTTCTTGGGCTTCGCCTTTCTCATTTTTGATATTCAGTTTGATAACGCCATCGTTATTTAACATCTTCCAAGCAGCAACTTGATCATCAAGCATCCCTTTCTCTTTACCTAAATATGTTAGTAAAGAGGTTGAAGCGATCCGCAATGTCACCTCTTCATGATTTAATGCTCTCTTATACAATTCAGGCTTTGCAAACAGCGCAGCCATCACGACCTCTTTTGCTCTATTTTTAGCGCCTTGTAGACGTTCGGCACTGCGCTCAGGAAGGGCGTAAGGCGATAATACTCCGTGGCGGATCCCACTAAATAAAGTGGACTGATTATTATCTTTAACCTCTGAAAGCCATAAATTAACAGCGTGAGTCGTCTCTTCTGCTGATTTCGAACAAACACCTTTCCCTTTATAGCTGTTGTCACAAAATATCTCGTGATTGCCACCACAATATTTCATTTGAGATGCGGGAGTTAAGATAAATGAATATTCGCTATTTCCATAACTCAATTCTGTTTCTATTGTATGCCAATCTTTATTATTAAGATGCCTACTTAGCTCTTTTTGAAAAAGTTTCCCAACATCTTTTAAAGAGATTCTATTATTACTATTGAGCATTTCATGATGAATGATTTTAATTAATTTTTCTTCGAGTTTTTTAGCCTGCAACAATTCCCTTGATTGAATTAGTCTGTTTGGTTCACACGTTAACTGCTTTAATTTATCCGATATTGTAGCTAACACTTCCGTGGATAAATCAAGGTGTTTCAATATATTTTCTGCAGTACTGAGCAGCTCCTGCTGGAAACGAATAAGATCTTTTTTATCTTGAGTTACGTTAGTGAGGTTATTTTTTCTCTCCTCTGAACTTTGACCACGAGGTAGTGTTTTTATTGCCTCTCTAACAAGCTTTTGGCTTTTTATTGTGTTGTTAACTGAATCAATATTATAAGCAAATGTCTTACTTAACTGCTCCTGCCTTCTGGATGTGACATGATAAATTAATGGTTGGGTTTCATCTGACTTTGTTATGCAACACACACGGCTTCTCCATTGAAATAAAAATACTATTCAATCGAGAAATACCTTATAAATATATAAAAAACCGATTGTTTATTTTATTCATCATCACAATTTAAAAATAAGCTCCATCAAATTATTTGAGAGAACTCAACAAAATCCCATCATTGTCTTTAGCCAAAAGCTTAGCTAGGCTTAAAAAAGATAAACGATTATACGATGGAGCATCAAATGCCAAATATTCAATCGGATCATCACAGCTTCTTTATCTTAGCGGATGATAAACAGACTCGTCTTGCTGAAATTACCTTTGTCTATACCGGAGACGAACTCGCTATTATTGACCATACCGTCGTTGATGAAAGCTTAAAAGGGCAAGGTATTGCCAAACAATTGGTCGCAAAAGTCGTTGAAAGAATGCGTTCTGAAAAGCGTAAAATTATTCCTCTTTGCCCATTCGCCAAAGCTATTTTTGATAAAACACCTGAATACCAAGATATTCGCCACTAACCTGTTTTATTGATAAGAGGTAAAAATGAGCATACCGACCCCGAAAAATAACCTAGATTTCCAGCACATTCATGCACGTATCAAAGATGTTGGTGGGATCCCTGTCGCAAGGGTATTACCAACAAAACAACGGCGTTTAATTGGTGCTTGGTGTTTTCTCGACCATGCGGGCCCGACTGTATTTAAAGGTGACTCTGCTGGTATGCGCGTCGCGCCTCACCCACATACTGCACTGCAAACCTTCACTTGGATGCTTGAAGGTGAAATTCTACATCGGGACAGTTTAGGCTACGAACAAGTGATCCGCCCGGGCCAAGTAAATTTAATGACTGCAGGTAAAGGAATTAGCCATTCCGAAGATACCTATGGAGAAAACCGTCATTTACATGCCGTACAACTATGGATAGCACTGCCAGAAGCCGTGAAAGATATGCCCCCTCGCTTTGATCATTACCCTATTTTACCCAAATGGTCAGTTGGAGATATCGAATATCAATTACTCATTGGGGAATATGATTCTTATAAAGCCCCCACATTATCGTTTTCTTCTTTATTAGGCTTAGATATCACCACCCGCAATAGTCACTCATTATCGCTAACGCTACGCCCTGAATTTGAATATGGCATTTTTGTTATCGAAGGGGATGCGATTATCGATTCACAGCGCAGTCATCACAATGAGTTGGTCTATTTAGGCCAAGGCTTGTCGCAAGTCTCACTACAACTTTCAGCCAATAGCCACATTCTATTATTAGGTGGTGAGCCTCTGAATGAATCTGTTTTGATGTGGTGGAATTTTATTGGTCGCACAAAAGCTGAAATCACCGCAGCCGTTGCAGAATGGAACCAAGGTAGCCCTCGGTTTGGTAAAGTTATCAATGATGAACGTACGCCGACACCATCCCCCTTAATGCCATAAATATGCCAACCAAGTCGGTAAAAATGTTTATTCAATAAGTTTGATATTTGTATTGAAGTTATATCCATCAAAGATAATAAAAAGGTAGCCAATGAAGTTGCGCTACCTTTTTCTTTAAAACAAGTTAGCTCGCGGGAGTAAAGTAAATCGGAGAACCAGGACCTACGGGTAGTCCGAGTACAAATACCCAAATCACAAAGAACAGTGACCAGCCAATAAGGAAAATGATTGAATAAGGCAACATCATAGAGACCAATGTACCAATCCCGGCATCTTTCTTATATTTCACAACGATAGCCATAATTAAACCAAAATAACTCATCATTGGAGTAATAATATTGGTTACCGAGTCACCAATACGGTATGCCGCTTGGATTGTCTCTGGTGCATAACCCGCTAACATTAACATTGGCACAAAAATAGGTGCAGTCACCGCCCACTGAGCAGAAGCAGAGCCTATCATTAAGTTGATAAAGGCACAGATAATAATAAAGCCAATAAACAGCACACCACCATGTAAATCGATACTGTTTAAGAAATTGGCGCCTTTCACTGCGACCACTTGCCCGATATTTGTCCAACCAAAGAAGGCAACAAACTGTGCAGCAAAGAAAATAATAACTAAATATAATCCTAGAGTACTCATTGCGTTTGCCATGGCATCTACGACATCTTTATCAGAGCGCATGGTTTTAGCGACATAGCCATATACAATGCCTGGGATCGCAAAGAAGATAAAAATGAATACCACAATGGATTTTAAGAATGGTGAATTACTGACTAATCCGGTTTCTTGATTACGTAAAATACCATTTTCTGGCACGACCATAAGGGCAAGTATGGCGGCTAATCCCCAAAAGGTCACCGATGCCCAAAACAGCGCTTTTTTCTCAAGTGGGGTTACTTCAGCATCAGCACGTAATTTATCTTCATCTTCATCAACACCGCCACCTTGGTAAGGCCCTAATTGCGGTTCAACAATTTTTTCAGTGATGAAATAACCTAAGATAGTGATTAGGAATGTACTGGCAAACATAAAATACCAGTTCGCTTCTGCCCCGACAGTATAGGTTGGATCAATAATTTGCGCAGCCTGCTGGGTAATACCAGAAAGCAGTGGGTCGACAGTACCTAATAATAAGTTGGCAGAATACCCCCCCGAAACCCCTGCAAAGGCAGCGGCAAGACCTGCTAGCGGATGGCGACCAAGTGAATGGAAGATAATCGCAGCCAGTGGGATTAGTACTACATAGCCCAATTCGGCGGCAGTATTTGACATGATCCCCGCAAACACAATTGCCACTGTCGTTAGCTTACGCGGTGCTTTGATAACCACTAAACGCATCGCCGCAGATAAAAGCCCTGCTCGTTCAGCAATCCCAACCCCTAATAAGGCAACTAACACCGTGCCAAGAGGAGCAAAGCCCGTAAAGTTAGTAACAACATTAGAAAGGATTTTACGGATACCTTCAGCGTCTAATAGACTGACAACATGAATAACCCCATCCGCAGCACGCCCTTTTGCCCCCTCTGGACGTGGATCAGCAACGCTGACTCCAAAATATTGACCAATTGCTGAGGAGACCAATAAAATTGCAGTTAAAATAATGAATAAAATGACTGGGTGAGGTAAGGCATTGCCTAACCATTCCACCGTGCGTAACAAACGGCTCCCATCTTGTTTTTTTTGTTCCATATTTTCTCCTTATAAACAAGAGAAATGGACATTACACAATGTTTTGCCATTTAGCTATTTTCAAAAATATAACGCTGATTCAACAATTTATTTATTTTTAGATTGAAACCCCATCCCTATTAAAATTTAATCATAAAATATAGAATTAAAAGTCATCATGACTTAAATAAATAATTAATTTACCCTTTAAATAAAAAACACCGATAATTAATGAAAATGTGGTTCAGATAACAGTTTTTCACTATTTACTGAGTAATTTATTCTCTTTTTAAGCGTTAAATAGCCTGACTTTTGGTCTTTTTAGTAGAAAATCACCTCCAAATATCCGTATTCATGATTAGGTTTTCCCTACTAATTACACAAAGAATAATAAACCATGTAATATTTTTATTTCCCTATTTTAGCTATCTTTATGCCATCGCTGTTATAATCAGCTTATCCTTTTCAACTAAATAAACCATTATGTCTGTTATTGATGATTGGGCAGAACGCCATATTCAAGAAGCGTTAAATAAAGGTGAGCTAAAAAATCTGAAAGGCGAAGGACAACCGCTTTTACTTGATGACGATAGCCAAGTTCCACCTGAATTACGAGCGGGTTATCGTATTTTAAAAAACTCAGGGTATTTGCCCCCCGAATTACAGTACCGAAAAGATGCACTCACGTTGGTCGATATGCTAAAAGGGCTTGCTCATGATGATCCTAATTACCAGCCTCTAAGTAAGCAACTTTCTTTATTAGAGCTCAAACTTAAACAAGCGAATATCAATACTGATTTTTTACATGGTGAGTATGAAGCGCATATCCGCCAGCGTTTTAAACCTGAATAGATAACTTGATAGCTCCTGTTCGATATTCCATAGGAGTTTTACCATAGTATTGGCGGAATGCTTGGCTAAAAGCCGAGTGTGAATCATAGCCTACAGACAATGCAACTTGCTCGATTGAATTCGCCGTCATCAGCAAGCGGCAAGCCGCTTCCATGCGCCTTTGTACAAGTAATTGCATTGCGGTGAGTTGTGTCGCCGCTTTAATTTTCCGTTGTAGCGTACTTACTGACATACAAAACGCATTCGCCATATCTTGGCAACTGAGTGGAAGATGTAAGCGTGCATCAATCCATCGGGTCACCCCATCAATCCACTGCTCTTCAGGTTTCATTTGAGCAAGCAGCAATTTTGCAATGGTCGTATGTTGTTCGAGGGGTTGAGGAAACCGCTGCAACCAATTTAATAGCCCAATAGCAGCGGGAGTTAGCGAAAAAGACGTTGCTTTGTCATCAAGTGCCCATGGAGACGTGCTTGGCATCTCTAAAACATAATTTTGGTTGCCTGATAGACCGCTAAATGCATGACTTACACCAGGTGCAATGACCACACCATTTCCCGCCGCTAATAGAAAATGCTGCCGATGCATATTAATTTCCATGCCCCCCGATAACGCAAAGACAACCTGCCATTGCTCATCGTGTTGATGAGAAATCACATCTTCGGAATATTGGCGATAATGTAATTCAGGCAATAACAAAAGCGCACTCCTCTTTACTGGTAATAGGAGGAGTATAGCCCTTTTAGGGGGAAAAATGCACTTGATCACTTAGGCAAGTAATGCCCCGTTAGGCAACGGTAGATTAAATTCAGCAAGTACTATCGCCCCTTTTTCATCCGGTGCACCTGTGATCAAAACCTCTGATTTAATACCGGCAATACGTTTAGGCTCAAAATTACAAACACATAAAACTCGTTTGCCGATCAGCTCTTCAAGGGTGTAATTTACAGTGATCTGTGCACTTGAGCGCTTCACACCTAATTCACCCAGATCGACGTCCATCACGTAGGCGGGTTTTTTAGCTTTACTGTTCACTTCTGCTTTAATAATTGTGCCAACGCGCATTTCAACGCGAGTAAAATCATCCCATTCAATGAATTGCATAAACCTTACCTGAACTTAGTTATTAATAGACTTTTAGGCTAACACAAAATTGAAATAGGCTTTTATTGCTAAACACGCATTTTTTGTCGCCAAACCGTCATGGAAAATGATACAGATTGATTGGTCGATTTTATTTTAGTTATTCAGATAGTTATAAGTACTATAAACCGATAATAACCTGCCTGCTTTTGATTACCCGCTGTTTTTATATATCCAAAATTGGCTTTATAGAGTGATAAAGCGCTAAAATATATCAGCGAAGCATCCATTCACACTAGAGAAGGTTTAATTATGTCGAATCAATATAAAATTGGTGTCATCGTTGGCAGTCTACGCACAAACTCATACAACCGCCAAGTTGCAGAAGCCTTAGTGAAGCTTTTCCCTGATCATTTCACATTTAACTTTCTCGATATCAGTGAGCTTCCTTTATATAACCAAGATGCCGATAAACAGCTACCCAGCGTTGTTGCTAACTTTAAATCACAAATTGCCGAGTGTGATGGGATTATTTTTGTCACGCCTGAATACAACCGTTCAATCCCGGGCGTATTAAAGAATGCGATTGACCACGCATCGCGCCCTGCGGGGAATAATTCATGGAATGGTAAACCAGCAGGCATTTTAGGGGTATCAACAGGCAATATCAGTACTGCAATTGCGCAGCAGCACTTGCGTGTCTGTCTAGCATCTTTAAATATGCCAACCATGAATCAACCTGAATGTTATTTGAAATGGTTTGAAGGTATGGTTGATGCACAACATAATTTTGCGCCGAAAAGCCAAACATTTATTCAGGCGTGGGTAGATACTTATTGCCAGTTTATTATCCGAAATGTTGCCAACTAATTGAGTGATATAAGAATAAACAACATCTACTTTTATCGGCTATAATCCGTATTAACAACAAAAAAGCACCGTAATTATGAAGTACTCCCATAACGTTGGGGGCTTCATTACGGTGCCTTTTGGTTTGATTAACGTCCTGCTTTTAACTTCTGGAAATACTCTTCATAAATAATGTTGGTATTGCCAACATCACTTTGCCATTCCCCTTTTTGCAATACCTCTTCACTTGGATAAAGAGACGGGTCATTAGCAATTTCCGGTGGTAGCATTTTCTTCGCTTCAAGGTTTGGCGTTGGGTAACCAATAGATTCGGCAACTTGTGCTGCAATATCAGGACGTAATAAGAAGTTGATCAACTTATGTGCCCCTTCAGGGTTTTTCGCATTGGCTGGAATAGCTAAGCTATCCATCCAGAAAATTCCCCCTTCTTTTGGCCAAATCACTTCAATCGGTAAACCTGCTTGGCGAGCAACAAAGGCTGAACCATTCCACAGCATGCCGACATCAACCTCACCTTCGATAAACGGCGTTGCTGGGTTATCAGAGTTAAATGCAAGGATATTTGGACGTAGTTTTTGTAACTCTTTATAAGCTTCTTCAATCTCTTTAGGATCGGTTGTGTTACCTGAATAACCGAGTTTTGTGAGTGCAACTTGGAATACTTCTCGTGCATCATCCATCATTAACAGGCTATTTTTATATTCAGGTTTCCAAAAATCGGCCCAAGAGGTGATTGAGCCTGGGTCGACGGCCTCACCATTAATACCGATCCCCGTCGCTCCCCAAATATAAGGAACGGAAAAATCATTTTGTGGATCGAACTCTTTATACAGTAAATTTGGATCTAGGTTTTTAAAATTACTTAGTTTTTGTTTATCGATTTTTTGTAGCATCCCCTCTTTACTCATTTTAGAAATAAAATAAGTAGAAGGAACGACCAAATCATAAGCCCCTTCTTTATAGGTCTTAAGCTTGGTGTACATACTTTCATTTGATTCGTAGGTGGAGTAAATCACCTTGATCCCAGTTTCTTTAGTAAATTGCTCTAATAAACCGGGGGGAACATATTCTGTCCAGTTATAGAAATACAGTACGTCTTTATTTTCGTCTGCGGCGGTTGCCGTGCCAATACTTGCAGCCATTAAGCCAGCCGCTAGTAGATAGGACCATTTTTTCATTACTGAGCATCCCTCAACAAAGTGTTTTCTTATACTCGCCATATTTCAAGTGACCATTAATGACTTTATTTAGCCGCTAATCGCTTGAATTATCTTGCGTATATATATCGTATAAGCTCATCTAGAGCTCACCCTCTTCGCCAAATGGCATTAAGTATGCGAGCTACCGAACCCAATAGCTCGCGACATTTACAACACAAAAAATCATTTGAGCTATTTCGAAAACTTATCTCTCATCACCCACTGGCTCAAACAGACTAATACTAGCGACATGATCAACAATACAGTCGCCAATGCGTTAACCTCTGGGGAAACGCCCACTTTTACCATCGAGTAGATTTTTAGCGGTAAAATTTCATAGCTAGGGCCTGTAACGAAGGAGGAGACCACAACATCATCCATCGATAAGGTAAAGCTTAATAGCCAGCCTGCCACGACCGCAGGAAACGCTAACGGCAGGATAATTTTACGTAAAATAGTAAACTCACCCGCACCAAGGTCACGCGCTGCCTCTAGCATTTTCACATCAAAATCTTTCAGCCTCGCATAGACGGTAACCACCACGAAAGGTAGACAAAAAGTAATGTGTGAAAACAGTAGCGACCAAAAACCAAGCGAAACCCCTAAAAGCATAAACAATACCAGTAGAGAAATGGCCATAACGATATCCGGCGACATCATCACAACAAATAACATACCACCGACAAAGGGTTTCCCTCTAAAACGATAACGAAACAGTGCAACTGCCGTTAACGTACCGATAATTGTCGCAAACGTGGCAGAAATAATCGCCATCGTTAATGAATGTCCTGCCGCTTGCAACAAACTATCGTTGTTGATTAACAGCTCATACCATTTGGTTGAAAAACCTTGCCAACTGATCCCAAAACGCGATTCATTGAACGAGTTCACAATCAAAATGATAATTGGAATATAAAGATAAGCGTAGACGATGGCCATAAAGCCACCTCGTAACGTGCGACCGATCATTCTTCATATGCCTTTTTATTCAATAGCTTAGCAGCTCGGTAATACACATACAGCAACAGCCCCATCATCACCGTTAAGAAGATGCTGGTTGCCGCACCAAACGGCCAATCACGAATATTTAGGAACTGGCTCTTAATAACGTTCCCTATCAAGAGGTTTTTCGCTCCCCCCATCAGATCCGCAACATAGAACAGCCCCATCGCTGGCAGTAAAACAAGTAAGCAGCCGGCGATAATCCCAGGCATAGTCAATGGAATAATTATCTTCACAAATGTCTGGAGTTTGTTAGCACCGAGATCTCTTGCGGCTTCTAAGTAAGACTTATCCAACTTTTCAATACTGGAATAAAGCGGCATGACCATAAAGGGTAATAAAATATAGATAAGCCCTAACACAACCGCTTCAGGTGTATACATCAGACGTATCGGCTTATCGATAAGCCCTATCCACAGCAAGAAATCATTCAAGTACCCTTTCGTACTCAAAAACACTTTTAGCCCATAAATGCGAATTAAAGAGTTAGTCCAGAAAGGCACTATCAACAAAAAGAGCATTAAAGGCTGTAGGCGTTTAGGTAATTTCGCCAAAATAAAGGCAAAAGGATAACCGATAACTAAGCAGAAGAAAGTGGCGATCAGCGCCATATTCAACGAGTGGAGCATCACCTCAGCATACATGGGATCAGACAAACGGATGTAGTTATCCCATGTAAAGATCATATCAACAAGATTGGTATCACTGCGTGTTAAAAAGCTCGTACCAATGATCATGATGTTAGGCAAAAATACAAAGAGTAATAGCCATGCCACCACGCCCGTGATAATGACATTTTGTAAGATCTTGTGTTTACGCCTGATCATCCAGTACCACCTCCCAGCTTTCAACCCAAGTTACAGCAACTTTTTGGTTTAAGGAGTGGTCTACATCTGGGTCATCTTCATTGAAGAATTCGCTGACCATGATGATTTTGCCATCTTCCATCTCTACCACAGAATCTAACGTCATTCCCTTATAGTTACGTTCACGCACATAACCGATTAAACCGGGATAGTTTTCTGCATCGTTCACCTCTTCTACGCGCAAATCTTCGGGGCGTAATAAAACATGAACCGATTGGCCTTCTTGGACAGGTAAAGTGGTAAAAATGTCACATTCATGCCCTTCAACATTGGCACGAATACGTTGTTCATCAATGCGATATAAGACTTTTGCATCAAAAATATTGATTTCACCAATAAATTGAGCCACAAAGAGGTTTTTAGGCTCTTCGTAAATTTCACGCGGCGAGCCATCTTGCTCAATTTTGCCTTCACGCATAACAATAATACGATCTGACATTGCAAGGGCTTCTTCTTGATCATGGGTAACGAAAATAAAGGTGATCCCCAATTTACGTTGCAGCGCTTTTAGCTCATTTTGCATCTGCTTACGTAGCTTATAATCAAGTGCGGATAAAGACTCATCCAGCAAAAGGACTTTTGGACGATTAACGACGGCACGGGCGATCGCAACGCGCTGTTGCTGCCCACCAGAGAGTTGATTTGGTCGACGTTGTGCAAAATCCTCCAACTGCACCATACGCAATGCTTGATCAACTCGCTTTTGGATCTCGTCAGCAGGAGTTTTCTGCATACGCAAACCAAAAGCAACGTTTTCAAAAACGGTCATATGCGGGAACAGAGCGTAGCTTTGGAATACCGTATTCACAAAACGCTGCTCAGCAGGGATATCTGTAATATCCTGACCATCAAGAATAATTTTGCCTTCATCAACATCTTCTAGGCCGGCAATTAAACGTAGAACCGTTGTTTTGCCACAGCCAGAAGGGCCTAAAATGGTCAAAAACTCACCATTTTGGATGGTTAAGTCAAGCTCGGATATAATTTGTTTGCCATCGAAAGCTTTATTGAGTGCTTTCAATTCGACGAGTGGTGTCAGAGAGGTTGTCTCAGTCATTTATGCTACACTCTATCCCTATGAATAATGCAGATAGAACCGCTACCGTTAAAGACTGTGTAAGCTTATCGGAGATTTACTCTTCATACTTCCCCAGCAAAGCCCAAAACCAGTAGCGCCATTTAAATTTCATTAAGTGGTGCATGATAAACACTGTTTGTGTAAATTGAAAGCCATTTTCAGTACTTTGTTTGCATTTCATTATGAAAACGCAATGAAAGAATTCCCTTTGTCATAAAAACAAGCCACTTAACCATAGTTAAACCAAGCAATAAATCATTGTAAAACAACATAAAACTACACTTAAGTTAGCTTTTCATTGTTCATAACAGAAAGCAACAAAGTATTTGTTATAGTTCAATAAAATATAGACTAGAACAATCGAAAACATCCAAACATTAAAAATAAAAATGATATCGATTTGGTCATATTCTCAATGCCATTTTTACAACTGAATGTCAAAAATAGATAGCCGATAATATTCATCACATATAACCCAAATAAACCGATGTTTATTATTCTGTGACCTTCGGCAAGTTTCTAACTTAAATCAAATGTAATATCGATAATATTAATCGAAATCATATTATTCACCACATCTCGTTGAATATAATCATCTTATCAAGATAGACACGCGATATTTATTATTTCTAATGTGTGCTTATTTTGGTCTTTAACAATTTATATAACGCTGAGGGCCGCTTTAAAGTGCATCTATAAAAATAAATATGCCCTCACTGAATCTATTAACGATATTCCATTGAATTGATATGTGAGTGAACAACATGCCTAATAAAGAGTTTTTCTACCAACCCCTTTATCCTTTATCTGAGGATAAGACTGAATATTACCAATTAACGGATAAATATGTTTCTGTAGAATCCTTCGCAGGTAAGGATATATTAAAAATTGAGCCAGAGGCATTAACCGTGCTTGCCCAACAGGCTATTCATGATTCTCAATTTTTCCTAAGAACTGCACACCAAAAACAAGTTGCCGCCATCTTGTCTGATCCTGAAGCGAGTGAAAATGACAAATACGTGGCTTTACAACTCTTACGTAACGCTGAAATCTCAGCGAAAGGTATTTTGCCAAACTGCCAAGATACTGGCACAACGACGATTGTTGCTAAAAAAGGCCAACAGGTTTGGACTGACTGTAATGATGCCGAGCTATTATCTCGTGGTGTTTATCATGTTTTCCGCCAAGAAAACTTACGCTTTTCACAAAATGCCGCCTTAGATATGTATACAGAAGTCAATACAGGTACTAACTTACCTGCTCAAATTGATATTTTTGCTACCGAGGGGGATGAATACCATTTCTTGTTTGTTAATAAAGGCGCAGGATCAGCCAATAAATCGGCACTATTTCAAGAAACCAAAACGATTTTAGAACCAAACAAGCTAACAGCATTTCTTATCGAAAAAATGAAGGCATTAGGAACCACTGCTTGCCCTCCATACCATATCGCCTTTGTGATTGGTGGTACTTCAGCAGAAGCAACATTAAAAGCAGCCAAGCTTGCTTCAACGAAATATTATGACAATCTGCCTACATCCGGTAATGAACACGGCCAAGCATTTCGAGACATTGAATTAGAAAACACCCTACTTGAAGCAACTCGTCATTTTGGTTTTGGTGCACAATTTGGTGGTAAATATTTTGCGCATGATGTCAGAGTCATACGCTTACCTCGTCATGGAGGCTCCTGCCCAATTGGCTTGGCCATTTCATGTTCTTCTGACCGTAATATCAAAGCCAAAATCAATAAACAGGGTTTATGGATTGAAAAAATGGAGCAGAACCCAGCCCAATATATCCCTGAATCTTTACGCCAACATAATGAAGCTAAAGTGGTTCACATCGACCTCAATCAACCGATGAAAGCTATCTTAGCAGAGCTCAGTAAGCACCCTGTTTCAACCCGTGTTTCACTCAGCGGCCCACTCATTATTGCTCGTGACATTGCCCATATGAAACTGAAAGAGCGCTTAGATAAGGGTGAGGAACTACCACAATATTTTAAAGATCATATGGTTTATTACGCGGGTCCTGCTAAAAAACCAGAAAGTAAAGTTTCTGGCTCTTTAGGCCCCACAACGGCGAATCGCATGGATCCGTATGTCGATTTATTCCAATCCCACGGTGGTAGCATGCTCATGCTGGCAAAAGGTAATCGCACCCAAGTGGTTACTGATGCTTGCAAAAAATACGGAGGATTCTATTTAGGCAGTATTGGTGGTTCAGCAGCAATTTTAGCGCAAGAGTATGTAAAAAGTTTAAGTTGCCTTGAATACCCTGAATTGGGAATGGAAGCCGTCTGGAAAATGGAAGTTGAAGGATTGCCAGCCTTTATTTTAGTTGATGATAAAGGCAATAATTTCTTCGAACAGGTACAAGACCAAACATGTAAAAAGTGTATTAAATAATCAAAAAAATAACGGCGACCTACTCTATGGTCGCCGTTTTTGATGCGATAAATAAACAGGTATCGTCGCTAATAATAATTTATTCGTACAACTGTTGAGGCATTAAATTTCCCCGTATTTACTGTTGGCGCAACTTTTTTAATTGATGCTGTATAATTACGTGTTACTGAAGTGCTGCCTGTCGCTAACGTACCGAAAAACTGGAAATAGTTGAACTTCATTCGATTATTTTTATCGTCAAAGAGCGTTAAGTTTGTACCATTTTTCAAGTCAATCGCATATTCTCCATTAAGCTGTTCAGTCGTTTCAAAATTAATATTCATTGAGAAATTATCTAAACAACCTCTTTTCACCGCTTGTACTTGGAATTGTTTTTTAAATTCTTTCCCTTGGTTAAGATCCGTTACCATTAATTGCCCAAAATCAATTTGTTGTGATTCTGGAAACACTTTAATATCGGCTCCGCATTTCAAAAAACGGATCCCACGTAATCCTGAAATTGAATATCTTAGGTTTTTAGCTCCAGGCGTAGTATTAATCCCCCCACTGCCATCAAATTGGAAAACCGTAAATTGGTTATCCCCATTATAATTCCCCGATGGTGGAACGACCCCCGTCACTTTAATATACAGAGTGAAAGTCACAGTGACCGTCACACTTTGGCCTTTACGAATAGGATTTGTGCCTAAATTGACACGCTGCTGATTTCTTTCTAACTGTTCCCCCTTGTAATTCGCCCCCAACAATAGCCCTGCACCAATCTTTTGGGAGGTCGGGTTAAAATACATATGAACAACGTCAACCGCGTTACCTAATACGTTATTGCAATAAACGGTCACCGTCATTGGGTCTGATTGCCAGATAATAGTATTTGCTGGTGTATCTGCTGGAATGGCTAATTGTCCAACAGGAACCGGAGGTTTAATAACATCACCTGTACCATATTCCACGCAATCTAATGCAAATGCTTTTGTGCTAAAAAATACCAATAACAATAAAAGCGATAATCCACTGTGCTTAATAAATCTGTGTATCATGAGTTATACACCTTATTAAAGATAGGCAATGCTCAACATAATTTGTGCTTTGATATTACCTATGGTTAAGTCTTTCCGAGGAAGGTAGCTTTCTAACATTGAGTAAAGTGTAATTTGCTGATTATCATCGAAATAAATAGAGTAATTGCGATATTCTCCATTAGGTACAATATTGCCATTTTTATCCATTAATCGGATGCCATATCCTTCTAATATCGTCTTGCCGCCAAATAAATCACGGTCTGAGCTTTTTGTTGGCTCAGAAATAAACATTAGCCGAACAACCGGTTTTCTATCATCACGATTAAAAGAGGGAAAAATGCAATCATCAAATTTTAACTTGATCTCTTGCTTAGGGCTTCTATCCCCTATTTCATTAAAGAAATTCAGAGAAATTGGTCCTAAATCAATATTTTGATCCAATGAAGAAAAACTGATCTTACAAGGCAATGAAATGACTTGCCCCGTAAAATTAAGATCGCCCTTCATCATGCTGCTATCGGCATAAACCCAGCTACTTAGCAGCAAAGAAATACAAAGGCTTATTGATATATAACAATTTCTCATTGCCAGCACCTATTTACTTTCGTTAGCCAACTGACAAACAGACGCAGCACATTGGTAAGTCAACATTTTCATACCACCATAATCATCCATATAACCTGTATATAATTGCTTAAATGGCGTTGTAGGAACTGTGACACTTTCCTTTGACATTGGAGCAATCATAACGCTTTCAAAATCAGGAAAATTATTGGTCGTGTTGCTACTTAAATACCCCAAAGTCACATAATATTTAGTTGGGTTTTCAATCAATAAACGGTTACCGGAATGAGTATATTTCAATTCTTTCGCCCAAACTTTATCGCTATTATTTTCAATTTGAGCTGGTCGATAGAACATTTTTAAGCGACTTTGAATTGCAATTTGCACCACGTTTTCTTTATTTGAAACTGGCGGGATCTCTCGGACATTCAGATAAAATAGCGATTCTCTGTCTTGGGGCAATTTATCTATTGCCTCCGTCTTAATAATTTTTATTTGGTTTTTCGTATTTGGCTCAACTCGCTGCATCGGAGGCAGCACCGTAAAAGGCTCTGCAATCTTATTTCCCTTATCATCTTCCATCCATGACTGAGCAAGATAAGGTAATGTTTTACTTTGGTTATTAATAACTAAACTGACTGATTTATCCTGACCGGGAAAAATGATCCGTGTGCGATCGATATTGATTGCGGCAAATGCGGTTTGCACACTGATAAACACGAATGAAAGGCAAACAGTGCCTTTATATAATTTATTCATAACAATTTCCTTTAAAGGCAGGGGATCAAAACTTTACTTTGTTCTTTTCCAGAAAAATTGGTAAAACTTAATTGGCATTGTTCATTTCCACCCGCCCACTTAACGGTATATTTCTCAGTAGGAGTAATCCCTGTTAAATACACAATCCCATTATCAGCAATAATGCCGACCTCTCTCCCTGAGTTGGCTTCTATAACACTGGTGCCTAATGGCGGATATTTCCCATTTCCCATACGAATAATGGCTAATATACGTTTTCCCTGATTGGCTCGAATGGTTTGATAACCTATCGCGCCCTCCGTCAAAGTCTTACCAATAATGTTGTCGTTGACATCAACATCATCAGGTAACGTATTCATATCGATATACACATCTGAATTAGAGAAACTATTTAAATTAGTCGCGACACCGATACCAAAGCGATTAGTCACCGACTGGCCATTATCAATAGAAATTCCTGCAACATCACCACTATCAATGACTACCCGAGGTTCATTACTAGTACCATTACGATGAAGCGCCGCACCATATTTCGTGGCCGTCATGGAGCCGTACCAACTTCCGCCGAAGGCTCGATAAGCATTCACATTTTCAGTCGCATTGAGATTTAATACACCATAAGCCGATGAGTACTGATAACTACCACTGATACTAGGCTCCATTCGGCCAAGTTGACGTTTATCGCCCCCAGCACGTAAGCTCCAATAGTTGTTGTTAATGTTTTCACTGTAATACGCGACTGATTGATTTAACTCTTTGCCATCATTCGCATATTGCTGGTCATAGCTGATAGAGGCACCACTTTCTAGCGGAATAGAGAGTGATAAATACGCTTGGTTATCATCCGTTTCTTGGTACTTTATTTTATTTAATGACAATGTTGCTGACATATTTCTGATATTACCAAGGTTAAATATTTTGCTCAGACTCATGCCAAATGTCGTGGTTGATTCACTATTCCAAAATTGGTGGTGAGACGCATTAAGATATAAGGTGGCATCCAATAAACTGATATATTGGTTAAAGGATGCGGTATACACATTTTTATCTCGCCTAAAATCCAACATACCGTTTGCAGCATCAATGTATTGCGGCATGGTTAAAAATGCTTTATCCGAGAACTTATAACCCGCAAAGGTGATCTGTGAGTTAGTGGATTCAAATCGTTTAGAATAATTTAAGCGGTAGCTATTTCCTGAATAAGTCCCCAAATTATTTAACTTCGCCTTAGCGCGTGTAATATCAAATGAAAGAGCGCCGAACTGGTTCATGTTTTGCCCAATACCAACGTTAATGGCTTGATATTCGTTGTTATTAAGCGTGGCAATCACTCCCCCGAATAAGGATGTACGACTAAAAAGGCCATAAGAGGCTTCACCTGCAATAAACCGCGGTTTAGTACGTTGTGAACGGCCAAATGGGCTAGATTCCCCCACTGAAAGCTTATATAAAAATTGCCCCTGCCGCGTTAAAAAAGGCAGCGATGCCGCGGTGACTTGATACTGTGTTTGGCTGCCATCTTCCTCTTGAATGGTGACATCTAACGTACCTTGTACCGCCTCGGTGATGTCCTGAATATTAAAAGGCCCTGGTGCAACACGAGCTTGTTTAATCACACGCCCATTTTGAGTAATAGTGACCATTGCATTCGTTTTGGCAATTCCTGAAATTTGTGGCGCATAACCACGCATCGAAGGGGGTAACATGCGAGTATCACTAAAAATCGACGCGCCAACAAAACGAAAACTGTCAAAGAGCTCCGTTCTTAAATATGACTCTCCTAATAAAATTTTTGCCCCTAATTCAGGGAAGGCTCTAAAGGCATAAAATTGCGTCCAATCAAATCGTTGGTTTGTTTTACCTTGTGAGCGATTATATTGATATTGATAGTCAGCACGGAAACGCCACGCACCTAAATTCACCCCCGTCGTTCCGTTGCTACTGGCGCTAAAGGTTTCATTGCTATTTTTTGGCGCAGAATAGTTAGTAAATAGATTGTAGTCTATTAATAAACCTGCAATTCCATTATCCCATTGCGATGGTGGCACCCAGTAAGGGTCATCATATTCCAACCAAGCTTGAGGGATTGAAAATAGAATATTTTGGTTTGCTTTATCGAAAACATAATTTATGTTCATTGATTTAGGCAATTCAATACACTGATTACGCTTATCCTGTAATATTTTATTCCTAATGCTCGTTTTTAAGGAAAAAAGCTCTATCATTTCAGGCGTAATACAGAGTGCTGAAGTGTCTTTATTAACTTCAATAAACTTAATGAAATATTGTCCAGATAACTTACGACCATTTAATGTAATGTCTGTAAGATATTCACCTGCAGGTACAAAATCTGGATTGGAAAATTGACTGAGATCGATGTTGTCTCTATCTTTTGCATCAATAATATTCATATTAAACTCTATTGCATTAGATACACTTGATACCGACAGTGTAAGAAAAATAGAGAATAATAATTTATTCATATTTGGTTGAAGCGACAAAAACATGATAATCCCAGTCAAATAGATAAACTAATCAAAACAAGGGGAAAAGCAACAGGCAAATAAATGCCTGTTACTGATATGTACTCAAAATAATTCACATTTTATCTAAATAACAAACGGAATAGCTTTTACCACTATCAAGAGTAATAAAACTCATTAAGCCATTACATTCTTAATAAAGAATAAAATAACTTTAAGTATAATGTGAAAAATTATAGGTAATTTAAGGCATAAGTTGCTTGAGAAATAATACTACCTGTTTCTACCTTATTACCATTTGCTTCAACGCGTGCGCTAAATGTTAATTTATTCGCACCATTCACCAGTGGCATTTCAACGCTGGTATCCCCAACTTTCATGACTGCACCGTCTGCGTTAATTAGGCGAACGCCAACACCTTTCGATGTTCCCGTGTTAGCCAATAAATCCTTTTTCGTGGTATCTGGAGTACCAGAGAATGTCACTTTCACTTTACTGACCGCAGGGAAAAGCACTTTGTCGTCTGCACCCGTCACCGCAGCCAGATCACAATTCTCTAATGCAATAGTGTACTGAACGCTTTGGCTAAATTTATTGCCCGTTTCTAATACTTTATTCGCGACTTGACCTAAATCGACATTAACTGTTCCATCGCCAGGTAAACTGCACGGTGCATTAATGACTTTACCTGTAAAGTTAATAACACCACTTCCTTGGTCAATAGCTGCATTTGCAACTCCAGTAGCACATGAAGCAACAATAGTTGTAGCTAATATGGTTTTAACAAATTTCATTTCATTTTCCTATTTAAGACAAAAGACTAACGTACATAAACTCCCTAACGATAAAAATCGTTAGGCAGAAATTTATTATTATGTTGTGGCTGAGGAAGGCTATGAAGTAGTAATATGAAGTTTATAGATAATGATTAACTACCATATGATTCACAAGGTTATTTTTAATTTCATTGTCATTTATTAATTCAACACGACCTTCTATTGAAAAGATTTCATCGTTAAAAAAACAGATCAAATCGGTTTCAAGTGCTTTAGCCAAACTAAGAAGATTATCTAATGTAATATTACATTCACCCCTTTCATAGCGTGAAACTTGCTGTTGACTGATACCAACTAATCCAGCAAGTTCAGCACCTGAAAGCCCTAATTCTTTTCTTCTTTTGCGAATTTCTTTACCAACGATCTGGTTTACATTTTTCATTTATTAAGACCCGACCTAATTTAAAATAGTCAATAATGACATGGATAAAGCAATAAAAGCTCATTTGTTTATTATTATTATTTTAATTTATCCCTACTTAAGAAATAGAGATAATCGTAAAGGTCTAATTTGGAGTGATTATAGAACGCATTGCTCGAAAGTAAAACTGTTTGTAACGATCGATACGATCAATCAAATTAGACAAAACCTATCAAAAACATCTATTAAAAAAAAGAATAATGCCTCAATAAACCTATTCATATTTTATTATGTTTTTATTATCCCCCTAAAATAATAAATCTATTTTAAACGGATGATATTTAACATTAATTCATTTTACCCCCCACCGTTGTAAACATAGAAAAGAATAGAATATTAATAACGAATTAAGAGTACTAACCAACTATACTCAATAATGCTTTTTTATTGTTGAAATATAAGAATAATTTATAAAATATATTCAAAAATTCAAATTTAATCATTCTTTTTAGATTCTAATTATTTTACCATCGCCAGTGGTTTATTTATTTTATCTTATGTGAACAAGTAAAAAATTTAGTAGCAAAATCATACTCGGTATAGGAGTATAAAATATGTTAAACATCCGCTTTATTGCTCTTATTTGCATTTTAACTTCCTTTAGTAGGGGTTAGGTGGTTTTCAATCGTTACATTTGATACAAAGTAAACTTATTAGTAGTTTTTACTAATACCCTCTCTTGTGAAAAAATATATAACCCCTTATAATCAACAACATATAGTTTTTACTAAGTGTAACAAAGTAATATTGAATGTTTCTATTTGCTGTAATAGCTATATTTGGCTGACGTTAAATAGCACAAAAAGACTATTCGTTATCAACCATCAATAAGCTCAAAAAACGTTAATCCTGAGTTTATTAGATAGTTTGACTTAAAACCTAAAAATTGATAGAGAGAATAGAGAGATATAAAACAATCTATTCTTAAGCTAGCACTAATGCTAACGTTCTTTGAAATATTTTTTTATCGATGCCTTTACAGATAAAGCAACAAAAAATCCAATAGCTTTGGCCGTCTTATAGAGTGAAATACTATGCTTCTAAATAAGATTGGAGTAAAAATTGGCTGATCATTTTTCACTATCATGGAAAATAAATCGCTATTTTGTGCGGAAGCCATTTAATAACCATTGGTTATCGAATAAGAGAATATCTCATTATACCTAGCTCAAATTATATGGTGTTATCTACTCATCGTAAGAGAGGAGATACCCTATGTCGACACCAATTCGAGTCGCCACCGTACAATTCCAACATAAAGCCTCTGATAAGGCTTATAACCTAAAACAGATCCATGCATTTATCGATCAGGCCGCATCTCAAGATGTGCAAATACTTGTGCTGCCAGAAATGTGCATTACAGGTTATTGGCACGTGCCTAAGCTGCCTAGCGAAGCTGTCTATCAGCTCAGTGAAACTTTACATGATAGCCCATCATTAACACCTATCCGCCAACGTGCAAAAGAGCTTAATATGATCATTGGCGTGGGGTTAATTGAAAAAGGCTTAGATGATAAATGCTATAATACTTGGGTTGCTTGTATGCCTGATGGCACGTATCACGCCCATCGGAAATTACATGCCTTTGAGCATCCAAGTATTCATTCAGGCGATAGCTACACTGTGTTTGATACGCCGTGGGGAGTGAAAGCAGGGATCTTAATATGTTGGGATAATAATTTAGTCGAGAACCCACGAGCAACCGCATTAATGGGAGCTGATATTATTTTAGCACCACACCAAACGGGGGGAACTCATTCCCGTAGCCCATACAGCATGAAGCCAATTCCTCTTCCTTTATGGGAGAACCGAGAAAAAGATCCTGAAGCATTACGAGAAGCCTTTCAAGGGGAGCATGGTCGTGGCTGGTTAATGCGTTGGTTACCTGCTCGCGCCCATGATAATGGCGTCTTTTACATTTTCAGTAATGGCGTTGGTTTAGATGACGATGAAGTCCGTACAGGTAATGCCATGATCATCGACCCATATGGTCGTATTATCAACGAAAGCGGTGCTATTGATAATGATATGGTGATCGCCGAGCTAGACTTAAGCTTACTTCCAATGTCAACTGGTCGCCGCTGGATGTCAGGCCGTCGCCCTGAGTTGTATAATATTTTGACAAAAACAATGGGTTATGAGCGTGATGCGCGAAGTGTGCGATTTGCTGATAAGCCTGTCGCAATTTCAAAATAACAACAGCACATTTCCTTAAATGGATAATATACTTGTAGAGACGCCATTCAGGGTCTCTACAAGTTAACATGACTGATAAATTTACTGATGAGGCGTAATGGATACCCGATTATTACGTGCTTTTGTTGTTTTAGCTGACACGGCAAACTACCATACGGCTGCATCCCAATTGTGTATCACCCAACCCGCACTAACGAAGCAGATTAAACTGTTAGAGCAACAGCTCTCAATAACGTTATTTGAACGAGGTCGACATGGTGCACAACTGACTGAAAATGGTCGTAAGCTGCTCCCTTTTGCGCAACAAGTATTATCTCAAGCTGAGCTACTTTTGAACCGAGCAAGCGAATTGAGTACCCAATTCCCGAAATCTATTCATGTTGGATTTGGCATATCAACGTTCCAAGAAGCCTCTTTTTTCGTTGCGCGTTTGCGAGAACATTTAAAACAGACAACGATTTACTTTGATGATATGCCGTCAGATATCATGTCGCAAAAATTAGAAAATCACCAATTACAGGTTGCATTTTTACGCCGTCCTGAAATTGCATTTTCTACAGATTTTACAGTGCACCCGTTAAAACAAGAGACCTTGGCTCTCGCCATTTCGACATCACAACTCAGTGATGACCCCGTGAAACAGCTATTAATAAAGCACCCTTATTTATCGCTGCGTAAAGAAAGAGGTAGCGGACTATCACATCAAATCGAACGGTTCCTGGGCCAACAGGGGATCTCATTAGAGCCGGTACAAGAGGCTAGCGATATTCAAACCATCATCGCACTGGTTGCCGCTGGTGTGGGAGTCAGTTTAGTTCCTTATAGTTCAAGGCATATTAGCCGCCACGATGTGGCTTTTATCCCCATTGAAGACAGCCCATCGGCTATGTGGAATATTGATGTAGTTTGGTCATTAGCACTGCCTAAGCCTTGGCAAAATACCATTATGACACTACTTAAAGAAACTATGCTTCGTTTCAATCATAGCCCGAGTCTAAAATAATACTATTTAGTGATTGCTATGGTCATGTCAGGCTTCTTAATCGTAATTCCATAAAGGAAAGCGCATTCGCTTTCCTTTATTATTCGTCGCTATGCTTACCTATCAACCACAATATTTTTATTGACGATATTATCACTGCGGTTCCCCACCATCTGAGCGAACTTTTCGATAGGATCTGTTTTTAGTGCATACAATCTTTTTAATGCCAATGGGTTATCCCCTAAGCGTACTTTGCCTTGTATAGTCGTTACAGCAAGGTGCATTCCTGCTTGTTTTGCTGCGTTCATTGCCGTTTGGTTAAAACCACCAAATGGATAGGCTAAATAACGTTGCTCACGGGTAAATGGTTGTAAAGCATGCATAGAGCGTTGGAAATCTAAGAAAATAGTATGCTCTTTGCGACTAAAAATAACAGGGTTTTTACGAGCATCTAGCTTATGTAAGAAATGCGTGTGTGACTGAATATTAAACACATCTTGGCTACTTTTAATTTCCTGCTTACTCATAAATTGCAAACCATCTGCCGACCACTTTTGCGGCACACTTTTAATACGCGAAGAAATAACGAACAATGTGGCCTGTTGATGGTTATTTTTTAAAATTGGATACGCGTAGCGATAAACCGATTTCAAGCCATCATCAAACGTCAACACCACCGATTTAGCAGGCAAATTAACCGATTTATCTAAATATCCCTCAAGATCAGATAATGACAGTGTTTGGTAACCCGCCTGCTTCAAGTAATCCATTTGGGCGCGAAATGCCTCGACAGAAGTGGTCGTCGATGTATGCTGAAATTTTTTATTCTCACTTTCTTTGAGTAAGTGATGATAAGTGAGAACCGGTATCCCTTTGTCTATCTCAACCTCATCTGATTTGATATACCCTAAGCGGTCACCTAAGCGAATGGTTAACCAAGCTGTTTTTTCACCATTTTTTTCTGTTTTGATCATCCGATCCAACACGGGATAACGCAAATTACCAAATAGCATCGCGATTGGCTGGCTATTTGCTTTTGCTGAGCGATAGACTAATGTGTTTTGTGTCGTGATCAGATAATTGTAGATAGGGTTATTTAAGTCATTTAACCTATCGTCTTCCGGTTTTAAGCGTGGTTTTAAAGGTGATACTTCTTCTGTGTTCACATAAGCATAATCATTACCAAACTGCATAGGTCGATAATCACCAGCAGGCTCATACATATAGAAACCATGTTCAGAATAAAGCTCGGCGACGGCTTTCATTTCCCCAGCAATAGGCGCAAAAATCGTCTCATTCTGTTTAATCTGCATGAGTGTTGGTGGGGTATCAGCCAATTGCCAATCTTCTGTACTTTGTGGCGGTGTTAGAGCAAATGATTTTGGGATCAATAAAAAAATGAAAATAACAAATAATATCCACGACTGATTACGCATACTCTACCCATAATAACGACCAGAGAAAAAAACCGGCTTATTCTAAACCGACTCAATAGCTATTATCCCTATACTTTACAAAAAATAATTTATCTAAATAAGATGATGACGAGAGATAACACACTCAGTGTATTCTCATCATTGTCTCAATTCGTATAACGAATAACCAATTTTTAGTGGAGGGGGCGATAGTGGTGGGTCGTATTCGCTATGTTGATATAGCCCTTTCATTCAGGGCTATACCACAAATTTAATCATATTTAACGATAGAAAATTGCCTTTTCAGCCGCTTTCACATCAAGCGATTGCTGCCAATTCACTAACGTCAAATGGGCAAGTTCCGCGAGTCCGACATAGAAAGGAAAATGGGCATCTGCCTGCATTTTATTAAGATAGTGCACACCCCAAGGCAATATGTGTTGAGCCAACAGTTCATTGAGTTTGGCAGGGTTATTTTCTGCCACCCATGCGACCATCATTAATAATAAGCCAAAGTGATCTTCTGGTTCATTTTGCGTTAAACAAATATCAATCTGGTTATGTTGCATCCACTCGCGTAGTTGCAATGTTGATTCACCAAAAATCACATTCTCTTTATCGAGCCAAACAGATCCCCAAGGTGGTGCTGGTAACGCATATGGGCCTATAAATAGCCGCTGATATGCGTCATCCAATGTTTCATTATCTGTCTGTATTATTGCCATTTTATCGGCGATCGCCTGCTTTTGCTCCTCAGAGCCATACGGCCACTCTTCCGCCCATTGTGGCGTTGATAGCAATGCGATAATGTCTTGGATATCATTCGGTGCATAATAAAAGGCAGCACCGAGTACGCGTGCTGTCAAAGAGATAGAATTTAAAGTTTGTTCACTCATGGTGTATTTTATTCGCTTATTATTCGATACTTAACGGCTGTTTGCCTTGATTTAACCACAAATAGTTTAAAAGGCTTAGCAGTAAATCACTAAGCCTTCTTCTCAGTTTAATTAACCGCCATACCAACGGTCATATGTAGGCCGTAAAAAACACCACGCCCCACGATTTCACCTGCGAGCACGAATAAAAAACCGATCCCCATATTAATCACAGAAGGGTTACGTTTTGCCACTAATGGCATTATCCAACAACCTAACCCCATTGCGATGGCAACGATTTTAATATCCATGAGTATTCCATAATCTGGCACTAGGTCGACCGCTTTTTGTACGGGTGTTTCTATACTTGCCAAATCAAAGCCTTGGGTGATTGCCACACATACACTGACGAGTAATGCAACCACACTCAATGCAGGAATACGGCGAATACATTGCAAATCAAACCCAGCGATACGTAACAACAGTGCAGCTAAGATTGGGCCACCAAGGAATGCCGTTAAGACAAAATTTAGGGTGGTATAGCTGTTATTCCAAGTTGGAACAGTATCAATCAGGTAAACGCGAGATGTTGCAACAATAAAGACTGCTGCCATGACCATCACGACTAATAGCCATAATTTGCCGAGTGCCGCTGGCATTTTATTAAGCACCGCCAGAAGCCAGTAAAAACCGCCCAAGGCAAAAAACAGCGCCCCACTCGCTACCTCATTACTCAGTGATGATGCCCCTAAGCGATTAAATGAGTTGAAAGCGCGTAACGGTGTTCCCATATGTGTCGTGGATAATAGGAAGCCTATCCCCATCAATAGCCACAAACCAAACATGCTGTAATGCACTTTACGGTTAAGCTCTGTTGACAGTTTTCCACTGAGTATCACCGCTGCCATAAAAATAAAAGCACCCGCCACGCTTTGGCCTATCACCGTGAAAAACATCAATGGCCATTCATGAATTCCCGATCCCATATTATACCTCCTCCGGGTTAGCCAGATGCCCAGTGGTATCTCCGACAGGACGGCTATTGGCATTCAATTTTAAGACAATGTTTGGATGCGTATATTTTGCCGATGGCAATGGCGCGATTTCCGCTAAAGTCCCATATTTTTCGCGTAGCTCTTCAATAGGCGCCATATCCAGTGCTCGTAATGGACAAGACTCAACGCAGATAGGTTTTTTACCTTCTGCCACTCGCTCATAACAGCCATCGCATTTTGTCATATGCCCCTTCACTTCATCGAATTGTGGAGCACCGTAAGGGCACGCCATACTACAGTAACGGCAACCGATACACACCTCTTCATCGACAATAACAAAGCCATCTTCACGTTTATGCATCGCGCCACTTGGGCATACTTTAGTACAAGCAGGATCATCACAGTGGTTACAAGATATTGACAGATAATAGGCAAAGATATTCTGCCCAAATACACCATCCTGCTCGGTCCAATCTCCTCCTGCATATTCATAGATGCGGCGGAAGTTAACTTCCGGAGATAAGTTTTTAAAGTCTTTGCATGCTAGCTCACAGGTTTTGCAGCCAGTGCAACGACTTGAGTCGATATAAAAACCATATTGCGTTGACATAACTGACATCCTTAAGCTTTAACAACTTCAACAAGATTAGAATGTGATGGGTTCCCTTTCGCCAAAGGCGATGGGCGTTGGGTGGTTAACACGTTAATACTTCCAGCGTGATCCACACGGTTACCATCTGGGTCATACCAAGCCCCCTCACCCAAACCAACGACACCCGGAACAATACGTGGTGTGACTTTCACTTTCACACGTACCTCGCCTCGGTCATTAAAAACGCGGACTAAATCACCATGCTTAAGATCCCGTTTTGCGGCATCTTGTGGGTTGATCCACAACTCTTGTGGGCAGGCGGCTTTCAGAACATCCACGTTGCCATAAGTAGAGTGAGTACGTGATTTATAGTGGAAACCTGTTAACTGTAATGGGTACTTATCCATAAGTGGGTCGCCATATTGCTCAAAACCCGGTGAATAAACAGGTAATGGGTGGATCACATCTCCCTCGTCTAGCTCCCACGTTTTTTGCAATTCAGCTAATTGGGAAGAGTAGATCTCAATTTTACCTGACGGTGTCGTCAGTGGGTTCGCAACGGGGTCTTCACGGAAGTTACGATAGGCAACATGATGGCCTTTCGGATCCCGTTTTTTGAAAATACCTTGTGCGCGGAACTCTTCAAATGTTGGTAATTCAGGCAATGCTTCGCGAGATTGTTCGTATAAATGACGTAACCACTCCTCTTGGGTTCGATTCTCGGTGAACTGCTCACCAACGCCCATACGCTTAGCAATTTCGCTCGTCATTTCATAGATATTGCGGCTTTCAAAACGAGGTTTAATCGCCTGATCAGCAAAAATAACGTAAGACATGTTGCCCGCCGAGGCATCCATACAGAAATCCATCTGCTCCGATGCGGTACAATCAGGCAGCAAGATATCCGCATATTTTGCTGAGGCTGTCATGTGGTTATCAATCACCACAATCATTTCGCATTTAGATTCATCCTGTAAAATTTCATGAGTGCGGTTAATCTCTGAATGCTGATTCACTAAGCAGTTTCCTGCGTAGTTCCACACCATCTTAATCGGCACATCAAGCTTATCTTTACCACGGACGCCATCGCGGGTCGCTGTCATCTCAGTGCCACGTAATATGGCATCGGTCCACATAAACATTGAGATGCTGGTTTTGACTGGATTGGTTAAGGTCGGCATACGAACAAAGGGAATGCTGTACGACCCTTCCCGAGCACCAGTATTGCCACCATTAATCCCGATATTACCGGTTAAAATAGCGAGCATGGCGATCGCGCGAGAGGCTAATTCGCCGTTAGAGCGACGTTGAGGCCCCCAACCTTGAACGATATAAGCAGGCTTCGCCATGCCGATCTCGCGGGCGAGTTTCACGATACGTGCAGCAGGGATACCTGTAATAGGAGCTGCCCATTCAGGCGTTTTTGCTTGTCCATCGGGGCCGTCACCTAAAATATAGGCTTTATAATGTGCATTTTTCGGGGCCCCAGCAGGCATTGTCGTTTCGTCGTAGCCCACACAGTACTTATCAAGAAATGGCTGATCGACTAAGTTTTCTTTGATCATCACATAGGCAAGCGCACTCACTAACGCCGCGTCTGTTCCCGGTCGAATCGGGATCCATTCATCCTCGCGTCCAGCGCCTGTATCGGTATAGCGGGGATCGATAATGATCATTTTTGCATTCGATTTTTCGCGAGCTTGTTCAACATAATAGGTTACCCCGCCGCCGCTCATACGCGTCTCACTCGGGTTGTTGCCAAACATCACGACCAATTTGGAATTTTCAATATCAGAAGGACTATTACCATCAGCCCAGCCGCCATAGGTATAGTTCAGCCCTGCGGCAATTTGCGCGGTACTATAGTCACCATAGTGATTTAAATAACCGCCACAGCAATTCATCAAACGAGCAATTAATGTTGCACCCGGTGGCCATGATTTTGTCATCGTGCCACCTAACGTACCTGTACCGTAGTTTAGGTAAATAGATTCGTTACCGTAGTCATTGATTAAGCGCTTCATGTTGTTAGCGATAACATCAAAAGCCTCATCCCAACTAATACGTTTGAATTTTCCTTCACCACGTTTACCAACACGCATCATGGGGTAGCGTAGGCGGTCTGGGTTATACACGCGACGTCGCATTGAGCGTCCACGTAAGCAAGCACGTACTTGATGCAGTTCTTCATATACATCATTACCCGTGTTATCGGTTTCGACGTATTTAATTTCACCATCAACGACGTGCATACGTAATGGGCAACGGCTTCCACAGTTTACAGTACATGCACTCCAAACTACTTTCTCTTCTCCGGTGGGCGTCGCTGTTTTTTGCTCTGCGGCAGCGGAGGCGCTGAAAGGCAGAGAGAACCCTCCAGCCGCTGCTGCCAAACCCGTGATAGTTCCGGCCTTAACAAAGCCACGACGGGTAAGAGGAGCAAAAACGGATGCTTTCTCTTTTATATTTGCCATACATAACTCACTCAATTAATTTGCTTTAAATGTTAAAAAGTAAACTTCCAACAAAACGGAATAAAATATATTTAAGGTGTGTACTGCCAGTAATAGACACGATTAATCACATGGGTGAAAAATAAGATTTTGATAATTTAATGATAACAACCCATCAAATTAAGAGATTGTTTTACATCAATAAACAGACTAATAACTCACGTTATTAACCAAACTAACCTATTGAAAATATAAATAATTTATAACATTACCGATATGTACAGCAGTATATACTGATGAATTTTTATGATAAATTGATAGATGAAATCAGAATTAAATATCGATAGCTTTATTTATCAAATAATATTTTTAGTGAATTATACCTAAAAACAAAACGTCTATATTAAGTTAAAGAATAATTAACAAAAAAATTAAACTAATAATGTTAATAAAAATACCGATTATTCATATCTATCATGATAAAATACATAATATAAACTTTATAAATAAATAATAAACTAAAATGATAATTATTAGTATTTATTTGAGTTTTCGATAAACCAACTCTATTTGGCTGATGGCACATTGAATGCAAACATCTTAAAAAATCATTTATTTCAATATATTATGATATTTTTCGTATGCAGATTAGCTGTTTCAATAAAATAAAAAATTAAATGGCAATATCGAAACAGAACAGTGAATATTCAATAATTCCTCTCCTATCATCGATAATACATTTATTTTTTTAATCTAAATACGTTACTTTTTATATTTAAAATGACGTCTAATATGATATTTTTACGCATATTCTTAGCATGAAATTATTTTTATTTACGAGTATTCCGAATAAAGATAAAGCGCATGTAACAAATAAGCTAAAAAGTAAAAAAACTCATATAAAACACTCAGTTAGTCAAAACATTTAGTGTTGTTAGTTATCTAAAAATGACATGAAAAACAGGATATCGATCTCAATATTTAATTTACATTACCGTCAAATATTGACTCACTAAGTAAATACCGCTATTTGTTGAATTATTGTTAACTAATATTGCGGTGGTGATAAATTGGAAATATCTCAAGATAATGTAAAAAGAACGGATGCAACGCTAGATGCCAATGCAAGATCAAAATGCATTCGAGGAATTGTTGGAGCAGCTTCTGGTAACCTAGTGGAATGGTTTGATTTCTATATCTACGCTGTTTTTGCTGCCTATTTTACTAAAGCGCTTACTCCGCAAAATATGGATCCACTGACGCAATCTATCTATGTCTGGGGGGTGTTTGCTGCAAGTTTCTTTATGCGTCCAATTGGTAGTTGGCTATTTGGTCGGATTGCTGATCGCCATGGTCGAAAGCGTTCGATGGTCGCATCCATTTATTTGATGGGGTTTAGTTCTTTCTTGTTTGCCGCCTTGCCAACTTATGAGCAAGTCGGGATGTTTGCACCATTGTTATTGCTACTCGTGCGCTTGTTGCAAGGCTTATCTGTCGGTGGCGAATATGGTGCCGTCGCAACCTATATGAGTGAACTCGGCCTTAAAGGACAACGGGGCTTTTTTGCTTCATTCCAATATGTCACATTATCCGGAGGGCAGTTATTAGCAAGCTTGCTCAGTGTTATTTTATTAGCGTTTCTCACTGAACAACAGCTACAGGATGGTGCTTGGCGTATTCCTTTTGTCATTGGGGGGATTGCAGCGATAGTCTCATTAATTGCTCGAAAACGCCTTGATGAAACCTTAAGTAATGAAGCATCAGAAGCAAAAGAGTCAGGTTCTTTAATCGCTCTTCTAAAACAGCATTGGAAATCTTTCTTTTTAGTCGTTGGTTATACTGCCGCAGGTTCTCTCTGCTTTTATATTATAACCGTTTACTCAAAGACCTATCTCACAAACATCGGTATTGATAGCAAAGTGGTTGGTTACATTATGACCGTATCACTCTTTGTGTTCATGCTGTCTCAACCTGTGTTCGGCATTATTTCTGATAAAATTGGCCGCCGAGCAGCAATGATTACCTTCACGCTATCCATGCTGCTATTTATCTACCCAGTGATGGTGATTGGCATGCGTTATTTTGCTCAGTCTCCTATCATTATCGCCTTATTACTGATTTTCTTAATGATGCTGTTAAGTTTTTACACTTCTATTAGTGGGCTAGTAAAAGCTGAAATGTTCCCGCCTCATTTACGAGCGTTAGGTGTTGGGGTCTCATATGCGATAGGGAATGCTATTTTTGGCGGCTCGGCTCCCTCTGTTGCACTACAATTTAAAGCCAGCGGCGCAGAAAACGCCTTTTTTATCTATGTCATGGTTGTATTGTGTATCTGCTTATTTTGCTGCTTCCAGCTGCCTAAAGAGCCTGAGTATTTAAATGACCGCCATTAATTAACTTATACAATCAAAAGACCCCCAATCATTGGGGGTCGCTTCAAATCCTTGACGTTTTTTACCTAAATCCATTACTGCCCTGGTAATGGCACTAAATCACTTTCAATATAACGTCTGACCAAGGTGGCTAATGCAACCAGTGAATCAACGTGCGTTCTTTCCCAACCATGTGAGCTATCCAGTGCAAAACAAGCCAATGCCACGCGGATATCCCACCCTGCATCGACGGCAGCGGCACTGTCTGAGCGGTAGTGTTTAAAGGTATCTCTCACATGAGGAATATCATACTGTTGGCACAGCTTAAGTAGGTGGCGTGTGATAGCTAAATCAAATGGACCTGTTCTATCACGAAATGCCAATGTTAACGCATCATCCCGCGTTGTTTGATCGGGAGCCGACACCGAGTTATCAATGGCTAACAGTTCTTGTACTTCAGCACCAAAGCCATGCGTTCCCCCAATACCGACTTCCTCTGAAATAGTAAACATGATTTGGCAAGCCACTTCAGGCAGTACTTTATCATCCACCAGCGATTTCAATGCAGCTAATAACACTGCACAGCCCGCTTTATCATCAAGATGGCGAGAGACGATAAAACCATTATCAATAAACTCAGGCTGTGCATCGACTGCAACCATATCCCCTACATTAAAGCCATGTGCTAATAAATCAGCATGGTTATAACAAGGTGCATCAAGGCGGATTTCAAGGTTATCCCAATCGGCAATCTGGGTATCCACTTCAGTATTAAAACGGTGCCCCGATGCTTTTAACGGCAGAATAGTTCCCCGATATTGGTTGTTGTCACAAAATACTGTGACTCTCGCTCCTTCAGCGAAACGTGCGGCCCATGTTCCCGTGTTACGTAGTGCCAATCGCCCATTCGGCTTTAATTGTGTCACCATTGCACCGAGAGTATCTAAGTGTGCCGCTAGTGCCCTTTTGGGCTCACCATTGCCTAACGTAATATGTAGCACACCTCGGCGGGTGTATTGCGGTTGAAAACCTAATTCTGCGAGCCATTGATGAGTCTGCGCTACGGCATTCTCTGTCATACCTACAGGGCTAGGCGTTTGTAATAGCGTCTTTAATACAGATTTAAGATAATCTTGATCAATCATGTCATTACCTGTCTTCACTTAAAAATCGTTCTTGTAAGGTTGCTTGCAAGGCCAGCATGGCTTGTTCCGCATACGCCATATGCGCTTCCATAATCGCTTTCACTCTAGGAGCATCTTTACGGCGCATGGCGTCAATAAGTTGATATTGATAGTCAATCCCTTGTCGACGATCGACAGGTTCAGGCTTTAGGTAGATGTCTTTGCAAATCGCCAAATCCTTAAGCAACCGTTGAAGAAAATGACAGATAAACACTAAAAGTACGTTATCAGAGTAGCTCGCAACAACAGCGTGAAAATCCAATTCGGCCATCCGCTGCTGCCAACGTTCGGCTTCATCAACTGGCTCATGATCATAAATCGCTATCGTGTCATACAGTTTTTGAAAACCTTCATTATCCATATTGTCGATAGCGCTAACTGCCACCACAGGCTCTAATAATTTACGTAAGGTATAAATGTCTTTTATCGAAATATTCCGTGTAAACAAATAATTAGACAGTAAACTCATCGCTCGCGCTTCTGTCATAGAATCAATAAATGCACCGCCACCAGGCCCCGTTTTCGTTTTTATCAACCCTTGGACTTCTAGCGATTTTAAAGCTTCTCGAACGGTGCTTTTACTGGCGCTATAACGCTCTATTAGATCTTTCTCTTGTGGCAGTCGATCACCTGGCATTAAATTATCCGCCATGATCGATTCTTTAATCGCATTCACAATTTCATCCGTGCGTTTAATTCGTCCTGTTTCTGTCATCGGCTGTTTCTCTGTGTTCATATTTTTCTTCCGGCCGTCGTCTGTTGTTCTATTTTTCATCTCCACACTCGCCTTTTACTCAAAAGAGAGCCTTGGCGCGCTGGTCAATAAATTCTGGGTATAACTCTGTTCAGGGGCAGCAAATAAACGATGAGTTTCCTGACATTCTAGCAAATCACCTAAATAGAGCACGGCCACTCTGTCAGCAATTGATTCAACGACGGCTAAATCATGACTTATAAATAAGTAAGATAACGAAAATTGTGTTTTTAGCTCTTGTAGCAACAACAACACTTGCGCCTGTACCGAAACGTCCAATGCGCTAACAGGCTCATCGAGAACGAGGATCTGTGCATCGGCTGCCAATGCTCGTGCAATCGCTAAACGCTGAGCTTGCCCACCCGAAAACTCATGTGGATAGCATGCCAGCGCATCCAATGGCATACTTACGGCCTCGAGTAACTCATGTAATCTATGGGTTTGTTCAGATTTATTCATCTGCTTAAGGTACTTTAAAGGTACGGATAAGGTTTCTCCGATCGTTTTACGTGGGTTCAATGATGCAACAGGATCTTGGAAAACATATTGGATAGCTTGACCGAAGGCTCGTGCTCCTTGTTTTTGCCACTGAGAACGGTTTTTTCCCAATATGCGGATCTCCCCTGATGTTTCCTGCTCCAATCCAACTAAAATACGGGCAAGAGTACTTTTCCCCGAACCGCTTTCCCCAACGATCGCCAATGTTTCACCTTCATAAAGATCTATTGAGATGTTTTTTAGGGCTTTAACTTCTCTACTTGTTGGATGAAAAAGGTTAGGTGGGCGACCAAACGTTTTTACCAATTGATTGACTTCAATGACCTTATTCATGACACCTCCTGCACCGCGTCTGGCTTAGCGCTATAAATATCTGCAACATGGGTAAGAAATGCTTTTCCTTCTCCCAGTTTTGGCACACTGGCAATCAAGCGACGCGTATAAGGGTGCTGTGGCTGATGAAGTACCGTTTGTGTTGCGCCCGTTTCTACAATTTGGCCTTGCTGCATCACCGCCACCCGATCACAAATTTGGTTAATCACCGCAAAGTCATGGGTAATAAAAAGTAGCGCAACCCCTCTTTCACGACGTAACTTATTGAGTAATTCTAAAATGCGTGCCTGTACAGTGACATCCAGTGCCGTTGTCGGCTCATCGGCAATAATTAACACCGGATCATTCGCAAGAGCCATGGCAATCCCAACACGTTGGCGTTGCCCTCCAGAAAGTTGATGGGGATAAGCGTGATAACTCTCTTTTGCTGATGGAATACCAACACTCTCAAGTAACTCAATCGCCTTATTCTTCGCTTGTTGATCGGAAAGGGATTGGTGAGCGGTGATCGCCTCTTGTAATTGTGCACCTATCGAAAACTGTGGATGCAGTGTCGTCAACGGATCTTGAAAAATATAAGAGACTCTAGCGCCACGGCGTTGCTGTAGCGCCGATAGAGATAATGACAACATCTCTTCTTCATTAACATAGATCCCACCACCGGTGATCACCGCTGGCGGGGAAGCTAATAGCCCCATAATGGACAGTGCTGTAACACTTTTACCAGAGCCACTTTCCCCTATCAGCCCTAAACACTCACCACGCGCCACTGAAAAACTGATATTTTTAACCGTTGGGCGCAATAGAGGCCCTTGACGAAAACCAACACACAGTGACTTCACTTCTAACACCGCCTTGCTGCCTTCCGTACGTGCTGGAATATCAATACGTGCGGTTTCTGTCACTGGTTGCGAGCGATGCAAAGCCCCTGATTTGAGTCTTGGATCAAGTAAATCGCGAATGCCATCACCTAATAAATTAAAGCTAATGACGATAAGAAAAATCATAATGCCGGGCACTAATGCAACATGGGGCGCCACGAACATCTGTGCTCTACCTTGCCCTAGCATTGATCCTAAGTCGGCATTCGGCGGCTGTGTTCCTAACCCTAAAAACGACAACCCCGCCGTTTCCAAAATCATCCACCCTATCGTGGTTGACATAGTCACGACAATAATAGGCAATACATTCGGTAAAACTTCCGTTAATAGAACTTGAATATGGTTTTTACCTGATAACCTTGCCGCCTGAATAAAATCACGATCGCGCAAGCCTACTGTTAGCCCTCGAATATTACGTGCAAAGAAGGGAATATTAACCAAAGCTATCGCGTATAACGCATTAAGTAAGCCCGGCCCAAGTACAGCGACAATCGCCAATGCCAGTAAAATATAAGGAAAAGCCATTAACATATCGATGCAACGCATCAATAGGGTATCAGTTCGCTGCCCAACATAGCCGGCAATTAAGCCAATTAGCGTACCTAATACGGCTGCAATTAACGTCGCAGAGATCCCCACAAGCAGTGATACCCGTGTTCCCCATAATAACCGTGACAAGATATCACGCCCAAGATGGTCGGTTCCCAACACATGACCCGAAGAAAAAACAGGTAATAATCGATTAATGAGATCCGTATTATCGGGATCAGGCAGTGGCAGCCAAGGTGCTAGTAATGCTGACAACATGATGACCAATAAGATCGCTAGCCCTAATGCAGCTAAACGATTAGTCATTAACAAAGACCAAGCCGATTGGCGATAACGTGGCTGGATAACCGGTGTAGTAATTTGGCTCATGATTTTAACCTCGGATCCAAAAGTGCCTGCATCAAATCAGCAAACAAATTAATAAATACATAGGCTGCTGCTGCAATTAAAACACCGCCCTGCACTAAAAAGAGATCACGTGTCGCAACCGCTTTGACCAACATGGCACCTAGCCCCGGCCACTGGAATACGGTTTCGATATAGACAGCACCGCCTAGAACAAAACCAGCTTGAATCCCAATAACGGGGATCACTGACACGAGCGCCATACGAAAAGCATGACGAAAAATAACTTTGCGTTCGCTAAGTCCTTTTGCTCGAGCTGTACGAATAAAATCTAAGCGCAAGACCTCTAACATCGCAGTACGAGTTAATCGAGCAATGACCCCTGTCGCAACTAAAGAGAGCGTCACTGCTGGCAGAACAAGATGGTGCAATAAGTCGCCGAACCCACCGCCTTGCCAAATCGAATACATCCCTGACGCAGGAAACCATTGCAGTTGTACCGCAAACAGCATGATCATCAATAGGCCGATCCAAAACGATGGCATCGAAATGCCCAGTAACACGGCTAGCGTGATCATTTTGTCACTCCAGCTAAACTGACGGATCGCCGAAATAATGCCTGCCAGCAACCCTAAAACAGAGCTGAGCAACAGCGCACTGCCCCCAAGAATTAAGGTGGCTGAAAAACGTTCTAATACCTCGTCAGTGACAGGACGATTGAGTACGAATGAGCGCCCAAAATCCCCCTGCAATAAATTACTTATCCAGATAAAATATTGTTGATATAGCGGCTTATCTAAACCAAGTTCCTGTTTTACCCGCGCCACATTCTCTGGTGTTGCCCATGGCCCGAGCAGTGCTTGAGCGGGGTCACCAGGGATCAACGCCATGATGAAAAATACGATAAGCGTGAGCCCAATTAAAATGGGTATCGTCGCTAAAATTCGTTTAACACAATATAGCCACATAGGTTCTTCCCCAGTAAATCTTCCCGTCGTAACCGTTGTAATGCCGAGTAAAGGCTCGCTACTTTGTTATGCCGTGAAATTAAGCCAATTGATCCGTTAATCTTTATGAACGTCTTTAAGCAATAAATTAAAATTTGGCTGTAATTTAAAATTACTGATCCGCGCACTGGCGACCGCATTTTGCTTCCAATTTGCCACAAACAGCCATGGCGCATCTTGGTGAACTCTCTTTTGTACCTGCCGATAAAGCCGTGCCCTCTCAGCCATATCGTTTGTTACTCTTGCCTTATCTAATAAGCTATCGAGTTGTTTATTCGCGTAATAGCCAGAATTAAATCCCCCTTTCTCTGGCCATGATCCAGAGTGCAGCGTCAAAAAGGGTAAGGTGTCAGGATCGTTCGTCATCCATGCCATTTCCGCCATATGTGCTTGTTTAAGCCCTGAATTCACCTTTGATAAATAGGTATTCCACTCAAAAGTCTGTATTTCAACTGACAGCCCAACGGCCTTTAGGTCGGCCTGAATCGCTGTCGCCATCGGGATCGGATCCAACATGCCAGATCCTCCCTCTGTGACATAAAAAATAATTTTTTGCCCTTCTGCTCCCGCCGCTTTAATCAATTCACGCGCTTTTTGAGGATCGTAAGGGTAAGCCTCCGTTTCAGGATCAAACGCCCAATCGAAAGCTGAAGGGATTGGCCCCTGTGCAACATCTGCGGAGCCTTGAAGGATATATTTAACGATATTCTGTTTGTTGACTGCGTAATTCACGGCTTGCCTGACACGCACATCGTCAAATGGTGGACGTGATGCATTCAACATGCCATACCAAACATGCGGGCCTGTTGCTTGATACAAGTGAAAACGTTTATCAGAGGCAAACAGTGGTACATTATCCGCGGGCACTTCAACCATCGCATCAATCCCTCCCGACAGCATTTCAGCCACGCGAGTATTAGCGTCAGTTATTGGGCGAAAAACCACATATTGCAGTGACGGTCGCCCTCCCCAGTACTGATCATTGGCTTCCACAACAACACGCTGATTCGCCGTCCACTCGGTAAATTTAAAAGGCCCTGTCCCACTTGGATGGCGACCAAAATTTTTATCGTATTGTTTAACGGCGGTTGGCGAGACAATCAAACCTGCGGGGGTTGCAAGATTGGATAAAAAAGGAGCAAACGGCTCTTTTAACCGGAAGATCACCGTGGCGTTATCGGGCGTTTCAATGTTGTCGATAACAGAAAAGAAAAATGATAAAGGAAAAGGCCCTGTATGATAGTAAGGATGCTCACGATTAAGCATACGTTCGAACGTAAACTTAACCGCTTGTGCATCTAATGGTGATCCATCATGAAAGCGAACCCCTTTGCGTAAATGAAATGTGTAAGTCAGTCCATCCTCACTCACATTCCATGATTCGGCCAGTGCAGGCTCAAGCTTTAATGAACCATCAGAATTGCGCACCAACCCCTCATAAATATTCACCAAGATCCGTGAATCATTGGCAGCCGTCGCCACCTGAGGATCTAATGATTGCGGTTCAGCCACTTGCCCTAATAACAATACATGGCTGTTTTCATCGCCCCATAGCGGAAATGAAAAAGCGAAGAGAAGTGAAACTGTGGCTACCCATCTGCGTAAACACATGCCCATATTTGTTCTCCCTGGTGTGGTGACGATGCTGTGATATGTGTCAATTTTGTTAAAATTATTCTCTTTTTCTTTATTTATGATGATAAATTAACTTTCTCGCAATAATTTATAATGATAAATTTGATCGGTGTCTAATTTATGAGGTGTAAAATGACTTTTTCTATCGTCGCTCGTTGTGCAAAAACGGGGGAAATTGGAGCAATAACCGCAACAGGTGGTCCCGCAGTAGGGGCATTAGTTCTCCATGGGGCAAGTTATCATGGTGCGATTGCCACACAAGCCATGACCAACCCCATGGCAGGTATAACCGGAGTTGAATTCCTTCGAGAGGCTATGCCAGCTAAAACCTGTTTAGATGTTTTGCTTAAAAAAGATGCCGCCCCCACATTAAGGCAATTGATCATTATTGATAAACAAGGCACCAGTGCGCATTGGACAGGACAGGCATGTTTACCTTGGTGTGGTGGCTTATCTGAAACCAATTTAGCAATTGCAGGTAATATGCTCGCAGGAGAGCATGTTTTACACGCGCTATACGATACCTACCATAAATACTCAGAGTTAGCGCTAGCAAATAGGCTATTAATGGCAATGAAAGCGGGTGAAAAAGCGGGAGGTGATTATCGAGGAATTCGTTCAGCGGCACTCAAAATATGGCACCGTCGCCAATATGCAGATATTGATATTCGCGCTGATTGGTCACAACAACCTTTATCTGACTTAAACGTTATTCTGCATCAAATATGCTCAAGCGACTACGCCGATTTCTTCGCACAAATTCCCACTGGAAATGAATAATCAGCTTCACTTAACAGCAATTACGTAATTCAACTTAGGAAATTAATACTCATAATATGAAATTATCTCTAAAATAGCCGTCAAACCTTTGACAGAATGTAACAAAATGAAACATTTTAGGCGACAATTAACTATTTCAAATAGAACAAATTAGTAAACACATTTACTCTTTTTACGTCATAATTCGAATTATAAATAAAATAACCTTCTTAAAATGACGATGTTTTCATAGGTTTAAGCTCTCAATTTTCAAAAAATTTACGTGAATACCAATAGTATAAATCAGCATTTCCAATAAAAACAAACATAACAATAGTTATAAACTATCAAAAATCACTGTTTATTAGGTATAAACATTTTTACACCTACAGCAGACTCGTTATAGTAGCGCCCAAATAGAGGCGATGAGTAGAAAACTAAATAATGGAAGAAAACAAACTCAGTACACTATCGGGTTACTTTTTACGCAAGGCAAGAAAGGAGAAGAAAATCACGGGCAAAGAATTAGCCAAATTAATGGGGATCAGCCAGCAACAAATTTCTCGCTATGAAAACGGGATAACGCCACTCACAATTGATTTACTGTATAAATTTCTATTGATCTTGGAGATTGATGGCGCAAGTTTTATACAAAAAATTTTCCACGAATACGCGAACGGTAGCAATAATAAAGAGCCTGCTCCCGCCACACCACCATCACTCAGCCAATATATCAGACACTTTATTAAAGATAAAAATAGCGCAACACGCGATGAAATACGTTATTCCAATCACAATAGAAAAAATTTAGAGACCTATTCCGTCCAGCTCAAGCCACTCAATGGCGCCAAAATAAAGAGAGTTAATTCTAAAAAGGAATAAATCGCCCTATAATAAATTACACTCCAATAATAGAGGTTTATACTAAA
The DNA here is from genome assembly GCF_028477825.1 of Providencia sp. PROV267. Classification (NCBI taxonomy): domain Bacteria; kingdom Pseudomonadati; phylum Pseudomonadota; class Gammaproteobacteria; order Enterobacterales; family Morganellaceae; genus Providencia; species Providencia sp. PROV267. The sequence goes on from NZ_JAMPLX010000027.1 coordinate 87,747, forward strand.
TAAGCACTTCTACCTAAGTAAATTAATTGTCATTTCCCACTGGGTTCGCCAAACTTTTAATCCATGATTTTTCTGGCATGATGATAATAAGCACAAACTATGTATGCCAATTGGTTAAAAAATAGATAACTCAAACTGTTGCCTAAATAAAAAACCTGATTTATTGTAAGGATTACTTATTTAGATAACACTTTAACCAGCTTAGTCGTATATTTTACTTTTACCACTATGTGTGACTAAAAAAATAAACAAATTTAGGATTATTATTAGTAACAGTCGTTATTGAAAGGGTTAAACTGGATAAGAATTCGTCTTTGACTATTTTATCAACAGACACAAAGATAAACATATCTTCATGTTTTTTAATGATAAATCAGAGGTAAAATATATTCCTAATAGGCGTTTCAATAACAAAATATATTTTTTCAACTTTATTTTAAAATAGTGTAAACCTAAAAAGACGCTACGAATTTTCCTGTTACTGAAAAAATTGAGAATTTAGTTCAAAAAAACGACAATATAAAAAACACAAACATTTAGATATTTAATTAAATGTTTTTAAACTAATACGTATTTTATCTATTTAACCTTTCAAGAGTAAAAAGAAGGATAACCACCAACCCTCATAAAATCGGATATTTCATTCTCCTACCCTTATTAACCACACAATATAGCATTGTTTAACACTTGGCTCATTCTAGTATTTTTGCTAATTACTCACTCTACGAAACAAATATCCACCGCATCTAAGTTGATTAAAAAATCACTGTACACATTATCTGACATTTCACTTTATTTTCTGCCCTCTTAAAAAGATTGAATTTTATTAAAATAGCTCGCAAACCCCTTACAGGCTTGATTATTTCTGATTATGAATATTCACATTTCTCTTACTTTTGTTAACAAATATTAACCATAGTTAACAACATCATGAAATATGATAATATGATTATCTTAAATTGTAATTATTTACTATATAAAAACTAAGGTTATTATTGAGGTTATAGATGAAAATCTCGAGAAGAAAACTACTTTTAGGGGTCGGTGCTGCGGGTGTTCTCGCAGGTGGTGCTGCGGTTGTTCCAATGATCCGCAGAGAAGGTCGGTTTGAGTCCACCAAATCTCGTGTTCCTGCTGTAGCAGGCACAGAAGGTGCATTACCAAAATCCGCTGATGCCGTTATTATCGGTGCAGGCCTTCAAGGTATTATGACTGCAATTAATCTCACCGAAAGGGGGATGAACGTTGTTATTTGTGAAAAAGGCGTTGTAGGCGGCGAACAATCAGGCCGTGCTTATAGCCAAATTATTAGCTACAAAACTTCCCCAGAAATTTTTCCATTACACCACTATGGAAAAATTTTATGGACTGGCATGAATGAAAAAATCGGTGCTGATACAAGTTACCGCATTCAAGGCCGTGTTGAAGTTCCTTCTAGCGAAAAAGATCTAGAACTCACCAGAGAGTGGATCAAAAAGACAGCAGAAAACCCAGGTTTTGATACACCTTTAAGAACTCGCATGATCGAAGGTGAAGAGCTGGCAAAACGCTTACCTAATGCACAAACTCCATGGAAAATCGGTGGATTTGAAGAAGACGCAGGTAGTCTCGACCCAGAAGTGGTTACACCAACCATGGCTAACTACGCCAAATCAATCGGGATCCGCATCTATACCAACTGTGCAGTAAGGGGCATAGAAACCGCTGGCGGTAAGATTTCCGACGTTGTGACCGAAAAAGGTTCCATCAAAACTTCTAACGTAGTGCTGACTGGTGGTATCTGGTCTCGCCTATTTATGGGTAACCTAGGCGTTGATGTTCCTACACTGAACGTTTACCTCTCTCAACAGCGTATTACTGGCGTGCCTGGTGCACCGAGAGGTAACGTGCATCTACCAAACGGTATTCACTTCCGTGAACAAGCTGATGGTACTTATGCGGTAGCACCACGTATCTTTACCAGTTCTATCGTTAAAGATAGCTTCCTGCTAGGCCCTCGCTTTTTACACCTACTCGGAGGCGGAGAGCTGCCATTAGAATTCTCAATCGGTAAAGATCTCTTTAACTCCTTCACCATGGCAACCTCATGGAAGCTGGATGAGAAAACGCCATTTGAAGAGTTCCGTACCGCAACTAACACACCAAACAATGAGCACTTGGATGGCGTTCTAGAAAGACTTAGAAATGAATTCCCTGTGTTTAAAGACTCTAAAGTGGTTGAGCGTTGGGGCGGCACTGTTAGCCCAACTGACGATGAGATCCCAATCATTTCGAAAATCGAACAATACCCTGGCCTTGTTATCAACACTGCAACAGGTTGGGGTATGACAGAAAGTCCAGCATCTGGACAGTTGACTGCTGATCTATTGATGGATACTAAGCCTATCATCGATCCACGTCCATACAGACTTTCTCGTTTTAGCGAGTAATATAAAACGCTTTTACGCAGGATTTGGATGCACTCTTCACTTATGCTAATTAGGTGAAGAGTGATTGGAATGGCGCGTGAATGGTTTGTAGCTTTGCTACTGCGTTTGATATATAGCTCAATAAAATAGCCTCTATGCTAACAAGCAATAGAGGCTATTTTTTTATAAAAATAAAATGACTTCGTTTAGTAATACATCGCTATCAATTTATTATCGACAGATTTAATCTCAATAGGAGTATCAAAGATATCTTCGATAATATCGACCTTCATAATGTCATTAGGCGCCCCATGATAAACTAACTTCCCTGCTCGCATAGCGATAATATGGTCGGAGTAGACAGAGGCAAAATTGATATCGTGGATCACCAAAATAATCGTTTTGCCTAACTCGTCTGCCGCGCGACGCAGCAATTTCATCATAATGACCGCGTGCTTCATATCAAGGTTGTTGAGTGGTTCATCTAACAGCACATATTCAGTGTCTTGACATAAAACCATCGCCACATAGGCTCTTTGCCGTTGACCACCTGATAGCTCATCCAAATAACGATGACGCAAGTTAGATAAATTTAAGAATTCGAGTGACTCATCGATTTTCTTTTTGTCATCAAGGGTTAAACGCCCTTTTGTATAAGGATAGCGACCAAAACCAACTAACTCTTCAACGGTTAATCGACTTGCGAACTGGTTTTCTTGTCGCAACACTGACAAATAAGTCGCTAGCTTATCACTTGGCGTTTTTACAACATCTAGCTCATTAACCTTCACATGCCCAGAATCGGCCATTAATAAGCGCCCAATGATTGATAAAAGCGTCGACTTACCTGCTCCATTAGGCCCAATAATCGATGTAATACCACTATTTTTAATCGTTGTTGTGATGTTATCTAAGACCTTAGTATCCTGATAACTTTTCGATATCTGATTAATTTCAATCATACTAAAACCTTCTTAACACCATATAAATAAAGAATATGCCGCCGATAAACTCAATCACAACAGATAGCGTACCCGCCATGTTCAAGCCGTAATCAAGGATCAATTGCCCTCCAATAAGCGCAATCACTCCTAATAAGAAAGAGACGGGCAACAGATAACGGTGCTGACTACTACCACTAATAAAATAAGCAAGGTTCGCCACCATTAACCCTAAGAAAGTTAATGGCCCTACTAATGCTGTCGATACCGCCACTAATATCGATATCAGTAATAAAATCACCGTCACTTTATGGCGATAGTTAATTCCTAAATTGATCGCATTTGCCTGACCGAGAGCTAAAACATCGAAACAATAGCGCATACGCCACAGCAAAATACCAACGACTAGCGTAATTGCTAAAGTAAAGAAGATCAGCTCAGGGGTCGCTCGTGTAAAAGTCGCAAACATACGACTTTGTAGAATTGAGAATTCATTCGGATCCATCAACCGCTGTAGTAACGTCGCCGTACTTTTAAATAACGTACCAAGAATAATACCAACCATCAAAACGAGGTTGATATTCAACTTAGCTGAAACAAACAACCAGCGATAAAGTAATACGGAGAATAGAACGAGTAGCGATGACTCTAGCAAAAACTTCCCAATATTGAGCAACCAAGATGCAGGGAAGCTATCGGTATAAAACACAAAGATTGACTGTAATAAAATAAATAACGCCTCTAAACCCATAATAGAGGGCGTCAATATCTTATTATTGGCTATGGTCTGAAAAAGAACGGTCGAGACTCCAGAAGCAAAAGCGACCAGAATCATCGTCAGCACCATATAACCTCGGTGTGGCAAAATATAAGCAAGGTTATTGCCAAGATTGATAGTCATAAAAAGTGTAATAGCTATAACCGACAGCCCCAGTAATAGCCATATTCTTTGTAATGGTGTCATCCCTTTTTTGGGTAACACCACTGATGCATTAACTTTTTGCATAACGCTGCTGCTTCAACAGTAAAAAAAGGAAAATAATGGCGCCAATAACACCTAAAATCACACTTGCAGGTATTTCGAATGGATAACGGACTAAGCGACCGACAATATCACAGAGTAAAACTAACCCTCCGCCAGCAATACAGATCCATGGCAGCGTTTTACGAATATTGTCTCCCATAATTAAACTAATGAGATTCGGGATAATCAGTCCTAAGAATGGCAATGCTCCGACAACGACAACAACAACCCCGCTTATCAGTGCAATAATCGATAAACCAATTGTCATTACCTTACGGTAATTTAGCCCCACGTTGATGGCAAACTCACGCCCCATACCCGCAACCGTGAAACTATCCGCAATCCAACAAGCAAGTAATGTGAGTAAACCGACTAGCCATAAAAGCTCATAACGCCCCTGAATGATGCTAGAAAAATCCCCGCTCATCCAAGCACTTAATGACTGTAGCAGGTCAAATGAATACGCGGTAAAGATTGTCAGTGCGCTAATAACGGCTCCTAACATTATGCCGACCAGCGGCACAATCAGCGCTGATTTTAAGATAACCCTGCGCAACAGCATCATAAACAGCATTGTACCCAGCAATGCAAACCCGCTTGCCACTACCATTTTGGTCATAATATCGGCGGTAGGGAACAGTATCATCACAAATAATAAGCCCAAACTCGCTGACTGTGTTGTTCCCGCCAACGAGGGCTCAACAAAACGGTTTTGGGTTAGGAGCTGCATGATAAGCCCAGCAACACTCATAGCGCTGCCTGCTAGGATCAAGGAAATAGTTCGAGGAATACGACTGATAAAAAAGATGTCTTGCATCTCTGGATCGGTGAAAAGTGAAACGGGTGACACGTCACCCGCTCCAATAAACAAACTCATCACCGCTAATACCAATAAGGCGATAATTCCAAAAAAAAGATAAAGCGTTTTCATTGATTAGTTTGTTTGGTTTTTTTCTAATGCGTTATTAACATCATCCATTAACTGAGAATAAGTTTGAATGCCACCAGCGATGTAAACAGCAGACGGATCAAGATAAGTCACTTGTTGTTTATTCCATGCCGATGTTTTTCTTACTAACGCATTGTCTAAAACTTGGGCTGCTGGCTGAGCATCTGTGCGGCCAATTGCGCTATCACGGTCAATGACAAACAACCAATCTGGATTCAGTTTGACTAGCAATTCTGCGTTAACAATGTTGCCATGTCTGCCTGTATCTTCAGTGAAGACATAAGCAGGCTCAAAGCCCAATTCATCAAAGATGAAGCCAAAACGTGAGCCTGGACCATAAGCAGAGATCTTACCGCCACTCACTAAGATCACCATCGCTTTACCTGCGGTTGGTGTTTTTTGTTTGATTTGAGCAATTTTTTCTTTGAAATCAGAAACCAGCTTTTTAGCTTGTTCTTCCTTACCGAATAGCATACCTAATTCAGTTGTGCGTTCAGTTAAGCTATCAATAAAGCGTTTATTATCAATATCCATTGAGATAGTTGGCGCAACAGCACTGAGTTTGTCGTATGCGTCGCGAGCGCGGCTACCAGCTAAAATTAAGTCAGGTTGTGCATTGCTCAGCACTTCATAAGCAGGTTCAAATAGTGTGCCTGCGTTGATGTAATCCGGGGAGTTATACTTAGATAAAAATTCAGGTAATTGAACGTTTGTTTTTGGTAGGCCAGCGACTGGGGCGCCTAAGGCATCCATAATATCCAGTGTTTCCATACTCATAACAAACACTTTTTCAGGATGGCGAGGAACTTCTGTTTTACCTTGAGCGTGCTCGATAGTGATCGTTTGTTTCTCTGCCGGTGCAGAAGTTTCTGCCTTTTCTTTAGATTGATCACAACCAGCCAATACTAAGGCTGACACTAAGACGAGCCCTGAAGTTAGTGATTTTACAAACATCCAATTTCCTCCATCTATCTCTAAATAATGTGAGTTGTCGCTTTAAGCCCGATAAATCTACCCGATTTGGTAAACGCATCAATGCTCAGCGCGGCTAGCAGCTTCATAAAAAGAACCCATAGCGCTGCCACCGACTCCACCCATAGCACAAATAATAGCGCTATCTTACCTTGTACTTAGTACAAATGATATTAGTTTACATTTGCATTCAAAAGAAATGGTAGCAAACGCACAAATTCCTAAAATAGATCTTGCCCCCTAGCACGCAAAGGCTTTCATGCTATTGTGTTTGGTTTTACCATCATAAGATACGAAAGAAGAGAGGAACCTAAGAGAAACAGGCATATTGGGTAGTGCACTGATGCCACCACAGACACCACAGAAATAGCACCCAGCAAAGTCGTTAGCTAGAAAAGATAAAAATTATGTTACTCATTCGTTTAAAAGTGCATTTTCCCTAGCAGAAACAAACGCCAAATAGCAATAATCGCAAATAAACATTCAAACATTGTAAAATGTGTTATTGACAGTGCCTATTGCTGATTTTTTCAAACCCAAAACACGGAAATAGGTACCGCGCTATTATTAGACCGTGCAAAAGCCTACCGCCCTCACGTTATTCAATTGGTCAACTCGCTTCTCATTCAGTGTGCCACTACAATATATCTCCGCATTAATTTGTTTTTAGGATAACGCTTTCAAAAGGAATAAAAATGCCCGTAACCAACCCAGACGTTTTGAAGCTCCGTTTATTAGGTGAAATGTATGATGACAGCTATTTTCCTGATCATCTGGTGAAGCAGGGTGAGGCCATTCTTCTGCGATTGTGTGAGGCACTGGAAAACAATCCACCGAACGGACTGACGGAGTTGTATGTGCTGACACAGCAGTCAACGGAAGAATTTAACGATTTGCAAGATGCCTTTGAAGAGGCGGGCAGTGAGATTGAAACGGTTGCCCGTGATGCTATCGGCGAATCATTTTACTTGATTGCTCGGGCATACGGCTTTTTAGATGCAGATCCGGAGGAGCTGATTGCAACACGGGAGTGGTAATTAAATAACAATCATACCGTGGCCAACTAATATTGGTCACCGCATTAGGCTGTTCATAGAGCAGCCGCCCTGCTCCATAGACTCTTCTTGGCTCTCGCCAAGTAAAAATGGCTAAATGAAAGTGAAGAAGCGATAAAACGCCACATGAGAAACTTGTAGTGTTTTACATAAAAAGGATTATAGGAATCTGATTTATATGAAATACATATATAATACAATAATTATCATTTATATGTTTTTCTTATGCATGATGATAACGGTTTTTTCTATATCCGATTATGAATGGATGATTGGGGAGAGTGAAATAACAAACTTATGTCAGTTACCCATGGGAGGAAGATATACACTAGAGCCAATGTTGGTTATTTTACCGTTGCTAGTGCCATTATTTATAATTAGAAATAAGAAAATACGCTATTTATGTATTTTGATTGCTGGCTTTTATATCTATTGGTCCTTTTTCCTGAGATTTAATCTCTGCATGCCATTTTAGGTACCGTTAAACATTGTATATACGATATGGGTACTGCCTGTTTACCCTCGCCATGACCATTATATTAAAAAATGAGTTAATTGACTAAAACAGCCCGCCGCTCCCAACCAAAGCTCATCAAAGCCATGCTCAGGCACAATCACCCAGTCACCCTGAAAATTCCTATTCCTTTGGGTTTGTTTTTAACATTTCTTTTTTAAATCCCAAAATATGGTTACGTCTTAAAAACACTCAATGCTTTATAAGATAATGGCGTATGAAAATACAAAAAATTCAACTTCGAAACAGAGATGCGTAAATGGAAAAGACGTAATCAAATTGTAAAAAGGAAAAAAGCTCAAAAAACATAATACTTCATCAAAGTGATAGCATCATCCTTTTTCTTCTCTCCATGAGCGGTTATTAAGCTATCACTTCTTAGGTTGTTAATTTTACTAAGCTTGAGTTTCTATCGATGGTGTAATCCAAAGGTGCTGTATCCGTTGATTGATTCTCTTATGTGATATATCGCAAATAACCACTATATTCGGTTCATTATTTCATAAATAGCCATGTAAGATATGGCGTTAAATAACAAGTGCATTAGGAAATCACTATGACCAATTATCGTCATATACTGCTTTGTATCCTATCGGCTAGCCTATTTTCCCCAATCGGCCTTGCCAATACCCACACAGTCACAGTATTCCAGTGTGTGAATAAAAACCAAAAAAAGGTTAATATCAGCCTAGCAAATGGTCAGTACATTTATCAATTCGGCAAACTTAATCAAAAACCTGATATCACTATGGTAAGAAAGCCTGAACAATTAGCTGCACGTTATCTCACCCCTAAGGGAGATAGATTCAATGGAAAAATCTATGAGGTTGATTTTCGAAATGGCGACTATACCTATACCGTTTCCTCTTCCTATTTAGACTCAAAGCATATCGCTCATGTGGATGTATATCAAAAAGATAAATTACTTACTTCTATCTCTTGTTTGCCAAATACCATTGTTGATAACCTTCATGAACATATTTTCGATTTGCCAAGTGATGATTAAATAATGGCTCACACTATGCCAATAATAAAACACCTCGATCAACAAAGTTTTACAGAAGCGCTTTTTAATCCAGAACAACAAGGGCAGATAGCTATTATTTATTTTTCTGCCTCTTGGTGCCAGCCTTGTAAAAATATGCAACCGATCTTTGAGCAACTCCCTCTATATTTGGATAGCTCAGCCATTAATTTTGGCATCGTTGACATCGCTCAATCACCTACTCTAGCACCGATGTATGGTATTAAATCGGTGCCTTCAATCGCATTATTTAACGACTCACGTTTGGTTGCTATCGTGGCTGGGGAAGTCTCACTACAGCATGCCATAACAAAGATACGGTCTGCTCTCCCCATTGATTAATTACCTCCCCTAAGGCCCCACGATACATTAATGAAGTTCTGATTGAACATGCCGTAAACTACGTACCCACGGCTTATCACGTTGAATTGCCGAGGGTAAATTTTTCAATGCTCGTTTTGCAGAAGCTATATTAGAGAATTCACCATAAACCAATACATACCATTGGCGACCATGACGAACGGTTTCATACACTAAATAATTTGACAATTTATGGCGGCGCGCATGTTCATAGAGACCAGCTGGTGAACTGGCACTACCAATCTGCAATGTGTAATGCCGAGGGGATGCAGTGCGAGGATCGCCTCCTAAATTATACATAGGTTTCATGTCTGACGAAGGCTTCTTGGCTACTTCAACCGTTTTCTCCATTCCAGATGCCGCCTCCTCTTTAACCACGGTTTCCTTCAGTTCAATTCTAAAATGGAATATTCCATCCTTAGGCAAATTAGATAGCGTAGACGCCAATTTAGCTAGCTTTGTATCAACCCTTTTTTCAGAAACTTCAGAATTCAATGAATCAGCAACTTTCTCTTTAACGTTTGCTGATCCTTCTATTGATGGAGCCATTGGTACAGTTGCATGTTTGGCAAGCTCACCTTGTTGCTCAGGTGATAACGGGATAGCCGATGTAACTTGTTCTGTTTTTTCAGGGGAGTGATTAACAATACCAACCGGGTTTATTTGTTCTACTGACACCTGATTATTTAAAATATGGCGTGAAAGTAATATCCATTTCTTTGATAAGCCATTTAGTGCGTCATCATAGATTTCAATACTGCTACGAATAACATGGCTTAAGCTAGGAATAGCTGCAATTTTTGTCTGAAATTGGTTCCTTTTTAACGATTGGATAGTAGGGTCAAATATGGGCACTGAAATGATAGCCTTTTGCAGTAATACAAGATCAATTTTCGATTCTGGCTTTGGCTCTAACTTAAAGGGATGCACTCCAATATGGTCATTTGCTATTTTAGGTAACTGCTGACACAGCTTTTGATCTGGCACTGTCATGAGCACACGAGACGATGACATTGCAGTTTCTTTTTGAATGTCAGAAAGAAAATCCTTTGCAATGTCATGCACTTCCCCTTCCGCCTGTAATGCTTTTTCTAACCACCATTGCGCGCAAGCGGTATTTTGTACGCCGCCATCACCAAAATAAAATAAAATCCCTAGATGAAGCTGCCCGAGGGGATATCCTCGTATAGCTGATTGATGGATATAATAACGGCCTTTAATTAAATCGACCGGAACGCCATCACCGTTAATTAATTGCACGCCCATATCATGAATAATTTCAACGGGTGTACGCTGTGCTTGTGCAACAGACTGACACACTACTGCTCCTGCAAAAACAGTAGATAGAATAGCGAATTTAGCGATACTACAATGATGCTGTGATATAAACATGAAATAATTCCAAATAGGTAATATAAAAATAAATGGAATGCACTTTGATAATAAAATTAAGCACTATCTTTCAAATCTAAGGCCGGTCTGGTAAATAAGGGGAATTTAAAACCAATTTATACCAAACACCATTTGTACGTTTCATTGTTAATACACCAAAAAATAATGCCAGTTAATCGCAGTGAGTAGACTCAATGGATTATTCCTCGTTAATTTAAATTTTTTAAGTCACCCATGGTTAAAAATCACTGTCTAAGCTTGAGTCAGTGTTAAATTAATAATGATCAGATAGCTCAATTTTGGTAAACACTGGCAGATATCATGTTCTAATTCATTATTCCTTTTTAATCCGTTACAGCGGGGAGACTGAACTCGTTCCTAGCCCGCATAAATAAGCATTTTACCATCATGGGAGTATCCATTTCGATTATATCCTTACTAATGACCTTCACCCCATACTGAAGCAGTATTTAATAAACACCGGGCTAGTTACCACTTTCTCTAGTCCATCCCACTCGATACTTTCATATCCTAGTCTACTATCTAAGGAAATACCAAATAATATCTATTATCGTAACCCTTGTTTATTTCCTACTTAATTACCCGCTATTTTAAAAGATTCATAATGCCTTATGCGTAATACGCCTCATTTAAAATGGAAGGGAGATGTGTATATTTCTCATATCATAACCCTATAACATAAAATAATTTGTCAGCATTAAAACAGTCACTCCAATTTAATAATTATGCGTTTATTTAGCAAAATCGATTTTTCTAACCATTTAAATTCATCTTAAAAATTCTTATTTCTCGCCCCCGAAACTTAAATAAGATGAATACCCTTAGGTTTATTAAGTAAAAATACCAATATTTGAAATATAATATAAAAACCCTAGGTAAACCCACTAATCGATGATGATTATGTGTGATTAAAAAACGCTGTGTTTTGACATATCAAACACAGCGAAGATTGTAATATTAACGAACTAATGTCTCTGATTGCGCTAACCACTCATATTGGCCAAAAACGTTGCGCCCCTTGAGCCAACGTTGCAACATATCCAACATTAACATCACACTGACATCTTGTTTGACCTTAGTACTATGATTACTTGGCATATAACGTACACGCTGGGCATAGCTTTTTTCGGATGTATATAATGCTAATGATAGACAGCCATCGTTAGCGCCTCCAACCGCTAAACCAATATGTGCTTTTTCTTGTTTAGCGACCTCACTAGCATGGCCTATCAGTGCTAATAAACTCTGGTCTTCTTGTTGGTTTATCACTTTACAGCCATTGAGTGGGGCCGATACTGCATTTAAAGTCCAATTGAGTAAACCTGCGCTAAACTCTTCACAAATAGCAACCCTAAGCTGTTTTTCATTTAACTCACGGCATATCACGCTAGGTAAGCCTTCAATACCCTCAAAAACTACATTTTCACCAACACCTTCTTTGATCACTTGCCATTGCGCTAACATTTCCTCTTTCAATGTTGCAGGCCCTGTGAGTTTCAATTCAATAATAGGCATAGAGGAGCGGTATCCAAGTACACAGCCTTCCGGAAGAGCGAGTGAATCAAATTGCTTAGCTAAACTACTCTCACTTCGTCCAAAACTGGCTAAACGTAGGCATAACGGGGGTTCGTTCAATGGATATCGTTGGCGTAATCTTGGCAAAATTTGATCATGTACCATCACTTTAAACTCTGAAGGTACGCCAGGCGTAAAAAATAACCAACAACCATTGAGCTCCATGGCAAAACCACATGCCGTACCAATCGGGTTATCCACCAATTCTGCACCTTCCGGTAACAGCGCTTGCTTACGATTCGTTTCTGGCATTACCCATTCTCTGGAAGCAAAATAGCATTCCATAACCGTAATCCATTCAGCATGCTCAACTAAGGGCACCCCAGCAGCCGTTGCTGCCGCCAAAGTACTTAAATCATCACGAGTTGGTCCTAGTCCACCATTAACGATCAGAATATCTGCATGTTGACTTCGCGCTTGTAAAGTGTGTACTAGGTCGTTCAGATTATCACCAACTGTCGTTCGCCCACTCAGTGGGAAGCCTTCTTGAAAAAAGCAATCAGATAACCAAGCTGCGTTAGTATCAATAATTTGCCCATGCAGTACCTCATCTCCGGTACTTAACATCTCTACAATTAGCATCCATAAGCTCCAGTTTGCGAATGTTTAATGATTTTCCATTAAGCTACCCTATATTGGCATTCGCTAAAATAAATATTTGAGATAACTTCGTTAAATTTACTCATTCCTCTATTTTTCTTTGGTATGACTTTTTATTACTCACTCATAGAGGCGCTAACTAACTGCTATACAATGCATTTAATAGATGAATTTATCTAAAATTTTTGTATATTAACTAAGTGAAATTAAGGAATTTAACGTTGTTATTAAAAAAGGATATACTTATATGAATCCACCTAAAAGCCGCCTCACTCATTTACTCATTTGCATCGGAGCATTTGTCGCTTGGTTTTTTTCTTCATTCATTATACTGTTGATGCCTAATGCACTTTTGTTACTGCAATCCCAATATGCTATCCCCGCTATATCATTGCTATTACTGTTGCCTTGCGCCTTAGTTTGTTGGTTTTTTTACCAAAATAGCTTCAAACTTATGCCTATCGGTAAAACCAATTTAAATGAATTAAAACTCCCCATCTTGGCTATATTTGGCTTAATATTTCTCAATATGCTATTGGGAGCACAAGAAGAGTGGCTTGAAAGTATCAGTCACATGACTGGCTTTGCCTTTTTTCTCTATGTAATAACGATTATTATCGCAGCCCCGATTAGCGAAGAAATTATATTTAGAGGCTTTTTACTTAATGCGGGCATGTGGTATGGCACGGCTGGAAAATGGATAGCCATTATCGCTTCTTCATTTTTATTTGCTTCAATACACTCACAGTATCAATCTGTAAATACCCTTATTACTATCTTTATAATGGGCGCTATTTTATGCCATGTAAGGATCAGCACTCGCTCATTAATTGCACCAATATTACTCCACGCTTTAAATAACACGATTGCGACTATATTCATATTTGCAATGTCATTTTAGTAGTGGTAATTCGCCAGCGCTTCCGGTAAAGTTTGCCGCCTTTTCGGCGAGTAATTAAAGCATTGGGGGCAAAATGTTTATTGGTTTTGACTACGGAACATCAAACTGCGCGGTCGCAATTATGGATAAGGGAAAGCCTACACTGTTACCATTAGAAGGTGATAGTGCTTATATTCCGTCAACCCTTTGCGCGCCAACTCGAGAATCTGTTTCTGAACATTTATTCCGTCATCTTAATATATTACCGTCAGATGAAGTGGGCGAACAAATACTGAGGCGTTCCATCGCATATAACCGTGAAGAAGGGATTGAACTACTTCCTGAGGATATTGTTTTTGGCCAAGCAGCATTAGAGCTATACCTAAAAGATCCTCGCGATGTCTATTATGTCAAGTCACCAAAATCCTTTCTTGGTGCTTCAGGCCTTCACGAAGTGCAACTCAGTTTCTTTGAAGATTTAGTGTGCGCCATGATGGCGAATATTAAACAAAAAGCCGAACTGCATTTACAACACACAATTACTGATACTGTCATTGGCCGCCCAATTAACTTTCATGGCCGTGGTGGTGAATTAGCTAATCAGCAAGCTGAAGCTATTCTTATTAAAGCCGCAAAACGCGCTGGGTTTAAAAATATTGCCTTTCAATTTGAGCCAGTTGCCGCTGGGCTTGAATATGAAGCGGCTTTAACGCAAGACCAAACTATATTAGTTGTCGATATCGGTGGAGGCACAACCGACTGTTCACTGATCAATATGGGGCCAAGTTATCAAGGTAAAACCGACCGAACAGCAAGTCTATTAGCTCACACCGGTCAACGTATTGGAGGTAACGACCTTGATATTTATTTGGCTTTAAAACAATTAATGGACTCATTTGGTATGAGCAGCCAAACAGTATCTGGAATTAAAATGCCGATAAGCCAGTTTTGGAATCCTATCGCGATTAATAATGTGGAAGCACAAAAAGAATTTTATGCAAAACAGAATTTAACAGCGCTCAATCGATTACGCCAAGAAGCACAAGAGCCTGAAAAATTGCTGCGTCTTATTGAGGTTTATAATGAAACCCTTGGCTATCGCTTAGTGCGCCGCGCTGAAGAAGCGAAAATTGCTTTATCAGACAGTGAAAATTACTTGGCTCATATTGAATTAATGAATGAAACTCTCGAAATTAATATTCACCGTGACCAGATGGTAGAGGCTATCGAATCACCAAAAAGTAAAATGATAGAGCTGGTTAAAGAAGCCGTGACACAAGGTGGTGTGCAACCAAACGCGATATTTATGACAGGAGGCTCTGCCCAATCCCCCGTCCTATGTCAGGCCATAAAACAAGAATTACCCAATATTCCTATTGTCCGAGGCAATGATTTTGGCTCAGTCACCGCTGGCCTCACCCGTTGGGCTGAGATCTGCTTTAGATAATCGATGCAAACGCCGTATGCCATACGGCGTTTTTTCTTTGCATAATAACTTAGATTACGTTTGGTTATCTTGGTGAACCGCTACATACCGCTGATAACGAGAAGGTTTCAACTTCGTCAAATCCACCAATACCAAGCCATCAATACAATTGTTGAAAGCAGGGTCGGTTCCAAAATCAATAAACTGTACGCCACCCGGCTCACATAGCTCGGTGTATTGCTTATATAAGGTTGGAATCGAACAGCCAATATTATTCAACAGACTTTTTAGCTTAACTAAATCTTCGTGATAATTATTCCCCGAAAACTGTGCTAATACCTGTGGTAATGAGGCAGGATACGGCTGGCGAGACTGTGCCAACGAATGATCCGCTGAGAAATAGAGGCGATAAAACGTAATTAATAGATCACGAGCGGCAATTGGCATCGTACCCGATATCGAAACAGGCCCAAATAAGTAACGATATTGCGGGTATTTTGCAAGATAAGCGCCAATACCTAACCAAAGATAGTCAAGACCACGCTTACCCCAATAAGTAGGTTGAATAAAACTACGGCCTAATTCAATCCCTTGCTCAAGTATCGGTAGCATCTCTTTATCGTAATGAAATAACGTATAACTGTAGATACTTTCGATGCCCTTTTTCTTCAACTGCTCGGCAGTAGGAATAAATCGATAAGCGCCAACAATTTCTAATGCATCTTCATCCCATAAAACGAGATGATAATAGTCATCATCATAGCTATCTAAGTCGCGCCGCCTTCCTGAACCCTCACCGACAGCACGAAAAGCAATTTCACGTAATCGACCTAATTCACGTAAGATAGGCGTTCTATCCTCATCTTTTCTACGATACAGAAAAATCGCCTTACCATCTGGGGCTGTGCCTAACCGCTCACACGCCATCAATGCTTTTTTCAATTCTAAGCGATCTTCCGGTAATGCAATGGCAGATTCACTGGTAAAAAGCCCTTTTTTTCCTTGCCCAAGAAGATAAACATGGCGGCGAAAACGTTCTGCGAGATCATGCGATCGAGTATGCCCATCATGCCAATGAGTAAATGGGATACGGCCACCAATTCGAATTTTTATTCTGCCATCACGCTGCTTAAACATTTCTCGTACGAGCAATAATGTCGATAATGGACGGTATATTAATGAGGTTAAATAAAATAGAGGGCTATTACGACCAGTAACGTGAATAGGTACAATTGGCGCACGAGCTTTGGCCGCTAAACGTAAAAAACCAGTATGCCAATGACCATCCCGGATCCCTTTCGCACTTAATCGGGAAACTTCACCAGCAGGAAATAAAATCAAAGCCCCTTGCTTATTTAAATGCTCCTGCATCGCCTCAATTTGTTTGCGGCTAGTGCGATTCCCCATATTATCAACAGGAACAAATAAGCTACTCAGTGGCTCAATATAATTCAAAAACTGATTTGCTACGATTTTAACATCTGGGCGAATTGTCGCGACCGTACGTAATATTGCTAAACCATCCAAAGAGCCTATCGGGTGATTAGCAACTAATACAAGAGGACCTTGAGAGGGAATATTTTCTAAATCGCCATCAACTAACTCACAACGAATATTAAAGTACTCGACGATTTGCTCAACCAGATCTAAACCTTTTAGGTGAGGATAATTTTCAGAAAATTGTTTAAATTCTTTTTCAAATAGCAGGAACTTTAGTAAATTCCGTTTCCAAGCGGGAGGCGCTCGGTCTGGGAATACATCTTGTAGCAAAGCATCCAAACTAAACATCTTAATTGTCTCCTAGTTTAGCTATTGCAAACCTAAGCTAGAACAATGGCAGTAGCGTGTCAATTTAATGACAAAACGGTTAAACTCATCCAATAATGACAATATCCCTATCTTATGAGTTACAAATAAAAAACATAATATATTCAATTAATTAATATTCTATAAATACAACACAGCTCAATTATGGATAAACCTTGATCCTACCACAACTATATATAGCTTAACCCTACGTTTTCTGACCTTTTTAATCTATTTTGATATTTTTATTATCATACTCAATCAAAAATATTCACTCGTCATATTCTGATAATGAACTAATTTGATTAGTTTATCCTTGATTAAAAATTTACAGAGTGTTTTTTATAAAAATAAAGTAGATTACGCTATAAGATGAGGATGAAAAATAGTATTAATTTACCGCTGTTATTAGTAAACGACAAATAACAGCGATTTTATTGTTGGCAGTAACTTTACTTAGCAAATAATTCAATCAGGCAAAAGTCACTCTTTGGTTGAGTGACAAGGTCATATTGCAAAGAATTTCCATCATTTTCCACCAATAATGTTTCAAATTCTTTTAAAGTATGCAAGTTCAAACCAATAGTAACGCCAAGCTCGCCACCCGCATTAAATATTAATACCCTGTCAGCATCACTTATCCACTGCGTCACATTGTGTGTCTTGAACCATTGCAGACGAGCGATGTACTTATCAGGGTTATAGATAAGATTGAAATCGCGAATAGCCTCACCTAATAGCTCAGCATACACATCACTTTCACCATGAAATGCAAAAAATTGTTTTTGACGGAGTGTTACAGGAGAATTTTTATCCACCTGCAAGGTTAGCCCTTCTCCGCCATCTAATACGCCAATAATCCGTTTCCTACTCGGAAAATAAGAAAAGGCTCCAGCCGCTTTCACATCAGCAATAGAAACTCGCCAATCAAAATCGGTTAATCCTACACCGTGACTACGCGCAATTTCTAAAGTAAAACCTTGCCCATTTTTCCATGGCATTTTTTGGTAGTTTTTCGCTGTTAACACTCGGATCATGGTTTAAATCAACCTTTAAGTAATCGTGTCATTTTAGTCAGTAAACATATACTAAAAGGGAAAACTCCTCCAGTATCAGAGTCAAAATCATATCGTGTTAACCGACTTATCGGAGATGAGCGAAAAAGCCTCCTTGCTTAATTGAAATACCATGACTGACTTCATTATCACTGACTCATTTTAGGGAGAGTGGATATTTTTTACGCGATAACAAAGCCACAACTTAATGTAGCACCTTCAATTTTTCCACATATCGTCCAACGAACAACCCAATAAACATGATCCCCAAAGCGATCAAAAACGTAGTGATAAATAATACCCACAAATTCTGATACACATAAGGTTGCACAATCCCATAAGCAAAGATTAGCAAAGGGAAATGCAGAATATAGATCGTATAAGAGCTCGGCGTTAATTGTTTACCAGGTAAATAAAACCGAACACGGTGAAAACTCATCAAATAAAATAAATAGCAGAAACTAATGCCACACAAAGTGCCATACAACGCCAACAAATATTTTTGTTTGTCGAAACTGAATGGAAAATAAAAAACGCCAACCACAGCTAATGTCAATAGTGTTAAAGCAATCAAGCTAAAACTGGTAATGAGCGTTTTTCGTTTTAATTGATACTGGTGATTATGAAGCAGTGCAGCAATCACACCACAACACCAAATTAAGGCATACAAGAAAAAAGTATAATTCAATACACTAAGAGTGAGTAATAATAGAATACCGATAATCGTACACCAACGCTGATTAGGCATCATAAATAAGGCAAACAGTGTATAGAACCAAACCTCAAATGGTAATGACCAAAATGCAAAGTTACTTGGTGGAGTATCTGTAATAAAGCCGTTGATAAACAACAATACTCCCACAAAGCTCTTAACATCCAGCGCCATTCTCGCCTGAGTCATCGTATCGCTAATAATATTAATGTCACGGCTACCACTAGCAAAAAAATAGGGAGAGATAAAATATAAAAGTAGTAAGACAAGACAGCCTAAATAAAAAGGCGGCAAAATACGATTTAACCGTGAAGTTGCATAGCGCCTTACTTTAAAGTAAGTATTTCGTTGAATATTGTAGCTAACCGACTTACAAATCAAAAAACCACTTAACGCAAAAAAAGCCATGACACAGCTATGACCAAATAAATATAGCGGCAGCATCACGATAGGCCATACTGGATATAAAAAGACTAAATATGCATGCCCAAATAATACTGTCGCGGTACAAAATCCCCTTAACATATCCAATTGTTCAGAAACATTTGGGTCAATCGGTGCAAAACGTTGGAATAATTTATTAGAGATCATCGGTATTAATGCGCCTGTGTTGAAAGTGAGCGAGGCACAAACTGCAACACGTTATCGCTGTACCACTGGGATTGCCCTTCCGGACTAAAAGGAAGGTTTTGATATTTTCCTTTCAACCAATCCTCAATATTATCGGCATAATGACGACTTGCAGGATTGGCAGACTGCCCCGCATTATTCATTACCCATACTGGATCTTGTTGGCTGAAATCAACAATTAAGCGCATTGCAGGGATCAACAAAGTATCAAAATTATCGCCCATACTATAGCTGGAAATATTGACCGTATTGAGATTTCCACCCGCTGGATAAGGGCCTCGATTCAAATAGCTATCGAGTCGTTCAATCGTCCTACGTTGTTCTTTTGGAAGATATTCCGCCATTTGTGATGACAAGCTATTCCATTGATAGCGGTGTAATTTTCCCCACTGCCAACGTGAATAATTTTTGCCAAATTGCTTTTCACCTTGTTGGTTAGCCAGTGCTAATGAATAGGCAATGATTTTCGCTTTACCGCTACGAGCCGGGTCCGATTTTTGCCAAAAAGGACTCGCATTGGCACTTTTGTCATCTTGCCAAAGCAGATGCTCAGCTTGCGCTGAATAAGATTTGGAGCTTTCAACAAACGCCTTCCACGCCTGCGGTGAATCGACGAAGCGATCTGCAAATAATTGCTGGCTGAACTGAGCTAAAAATAAGTTATACAGCGCCGCACCGGCACTATCGGCATGCAGGTAACCATCAAATGCCAACAAGCGTTGTTGAGCTAGCCTCGCTTGTTGTTGTTCTGATTGTGGGAGTTGAGCGATCGCGTTTTGTAATGCAGGGTCTCTGAGATAAACCTGTAACTTCGTCACCATAGGGTCGAATTGATCATACTGCATCTGCTGCATGCTATCTAAATTATGTCGATCCGTTGCATTCAATAGCGCTGAAATTCGTTCAAAACGTTCTGGGTGCGCCCATGTTTGAGAAAAATTAACAGGATAGCCCTTCTCTACAACTCGCTGATTTGCAGTCGCCAACCAACCTTTTCGAGTTTTAATTGAGGTTGGATAATGCTGATTAGACACCCTGCCGATCCAATCATATTCCCCTTCCCATGCCGGAGAGGGAAATAACCCAAGCCCTTTTTTGCGCAATGGATAACTTCCCGTTAATTGCCAGCCAATTTGTTGCTTATCGGCGAACAGCATATTAACGGAGATCACGCTAATTTCTTTTGCTAATTTAATGGCTTGGGAAACACTCTTTTGTTTAGGTAGATCCATTAACGCATCGATACTAATATCATCGGTAGCGGGCAGCAGGCTACTAAAGGCGATCCCGTATTGCGTTCTGACCTCAAGGGGTTGCAGCAAATAACTGCGCTCTTTCAGCGACTCATTTAGCAACACACCATGTTGCGTATGATAGACATTTTCGACTCTATCGGGGCGACCTTTTACATGAAACACGGTTTGAGTTTGCTTTACCGGATACCATTGCTGTTGATAGAGATATTCAAATCCATTGTCCGTTTCTCTGATCTGCTCCAAAAATAGATCCTGATTATCCGCCATCACCATGGTATATCCCCACGCCAGATCAGGTGTTGCACCTAATACAATCGCGGGGATCCCTGAGATCGCCGCACCAACCATAGATAGCTCAGGAGTCTCAATCTGAATAAAACTCCATAAAGAAGGTAAGCCGATTGGAAGGTGGGTATCATTAGCCAGTAATGTACCATTGTTTTGTGTGAGATCTGCGGTTACAGCCCAGTTATTGGATGCCATAACATCATGTAAATGAATATTTTTTAGAGATTGGCTAGCAAGTGTTAACTGGTCGATGTCTTGTTTAAACGGTTCTAAATTTAGCCCTTGCAATTTCTTTGCTTCTTGGTGAGGAAGAGGCTCATCAGGATAAGTTGGAAATAGCCAAGGTAGCATATCCGCCCCCAACTGCTGAGCAACGATTAAGCTATCAATCTCTTCATGCAGGTTTCCCGCCAAGCCGAAATTAGCGAGAGATAGAATTAAAATTGCATCATCGGGGCGCCATTTCGGAACAACATAATCTGCCGCTGATAAATCCATAGGTAGTTTATCTTGATGATTATCTAACCAAAGATTGACACCATTGGCATAAGCTTCAAGATAACGACGATTTTGTGGACTGACATTTCGATATAAAATAGTCGTCGCTTCACGAAAACCCATTTTGCGCATAAAACTATCAATGCCAATGGCCGGTTCGCCGAGGTATTCTGCTAAACGACCTTCTGCCGTGAGGCGCATCAGCTCCATATGGCTAATGCGTTCTGATGCATGAATATAACCCCATGTTAAATAAACGTCTTCAAGGTTTTGCCCTTTGATTAAAGGAACGCCCATTTGGTTATAACGTACAGTAGTGGGGGCTTTTAACCCTGCAAGAACCACTTGTCCTTCTGTTTTAGGGAGGGTATCAGCATAGTAGTTATTGAGTAAGCTGTGACAGCCAGATAGCAATAGTACCCCGCTGATAATACAAGATAAAAACAGTCCTTTGCGTTCCATCTATTGCCTCATATATCAGAACTACCACCAAAGAATTTCTCATTATAGGCATGACCTAAAGTTAAATTAAATAAGGGGATTCTTATCGTGGTATAGGGGGATTTAAAGTGGATATCACCGAAGGTTTCTAAAAAACGAAGATTATGTGTTCAATTATAGATAAACAAATGATTTTTAAATTAATTTCATTAGAAATAGTTTATAATGTAAAAGATAATTAAAAATTCAACATAAGATAGTTTAAAATTATTAAAATATATTTAACAATAAATTTAGGTGAAAATAATTGGACAGTTTAATTGCTAATTATGCTGAAATACTTCAGAAAATAGATTTTACGAAATTTGAAACAATTGAGGATAAATATTCAGGGGTTTTTCTACCGATTCCTTTTGATGAATATTGGCAGTCCGAGATAAAGGTTATGCTTATCGGACGTGAAACTTCAGGTTGGAATACTGATAATAACAAAAATACAATCAATCGAATCTCTCAGTTTGTTGCAAGCAATGACATTCATACAATTATTAAAGAGGCGACCAATCGATATAAAAATCATTTACAATTAGATCAAAGGCAGAATGTCATTACTAAATCAAAAAGTCGTTTTAAGCAATATTATTTTCAGTTATCTAAGGAACTGAACATCCACCCTAAGGCGATATTTTACACAAACCTCTTTGCTTGGGATTACAATAAGAAAACACCTCTGAATAGACCTACTCTTGAACTCCAAGAAATAAAAGACATATCAAACAAGCTATTAGCTGCACAAATTAATCATATAAAACCTGACTATATTATATTTGCAACAGGTGTATGGCGTATCGATAGTGTAATAAAAAGCTTATTTAATGAACACTTTGATGGTTATCAAACCATAATACCTGTTATTTCAGGGAAATTATGGGAATTTGTTGCTAACAATACACCCTGTTTTCGTATCGCCCACCCAAGAGCAATGAAGGGACATCAAAAATATAGAAAGGAGGTTATTAATCGAATTCAGGATAAAATTAAAGCGGAAAAAATTAAGTTAATAGATTGAAAAAATAATGTTGATTTATGAGTAATTTTTCTTCACCTATAGTGTTGTCAACGTCCTTAACCGTGTAATTTTGGTAGAGGAGCAGTGAAGCAACTTCAAATTTAAATTCACCACTGAAATTTCATTGAGTTTTATATGCCTCAATGTCACCTATTAATGATTAGGTGTATAATATCGATTCTACTCAATGCCCAAATTACCTACACCAGTATAGTATGAGCTATTACATCATTAATTATATTACATAAAACTTTAGTAAGTTTATATATTATAAAAGCTAATATTTATAGATTCATCAAATTAGTTACGTAAAAAACCCTTAAAAAAACAAAAAAATTACGTTATAATTGACGTAAGTCATAGTGTTCTTCATAGGAAATAGATAATGCATTATCAAGATTCAGACTATTGCTATTCCTTCCCAGCTGCACGAGGAATTCAAGCAGGAAGAGCTTTTTACATAGCTATGTGCCCTATGCGTATAATTCCCAAAATATTTAGCTTCGATGAAAGTGAAGTTCCACCTGAGTTAAGGGCTCAGCGTACATTAAATAAAGCTAGAATTCCAGAAATGGTTCAGTATCTACTTGAAAACCCAAAAGATTATGTTTTTTCAGCGCTCACGGCATCTATAGCTACTAATGTACAGTTTGAAGAATATCCTAGCTCAAATAACTTAGGAATTCTTAAAGTACCAATGGAAGCTCAAATCCTCATAAACGATGGGCAACATCGTCGAAAAGCTATTGAAGATGCATTAGAAGCACGCCCTGAATTAGGTCAAGATAACATTCCTGTGCTATTTTTTGTCGATGAAGGCTTAGTTCGTAGTCAACAAATGTTTGCTGATTTAAATAAGTATGCTATTAGGCCTAGTCCATCACTTTCTACCTTATATGATCACAGAGATATAAGTTCTAATTTAGCTCGTGATTTAGCGATGTCGATAGAGCCATTTTTGGGATTAACAGAACTAGAAAAATCAAATATTAGTCTTCTTTCAAATAAATTATTTACCTTAAGTAGCATTAAGCAAGCCAATCGTGCTTTATTTGGAAAACAACCTAAAAAAGAAAATTTTGAAGAATACTTGAACATTGCAACTTCTTTTTGGACCGCAATATTTCATGTAATGCCAGACTGGCAACTAGCAGCTAAAAAAGAAGTATCTCCATCACAATTACGCCAAGAATATGTGCATGCACATGGTATTGGCCTACAAGCTTTAGGGTTATTAGGGCATTCAATTTTGTTCGACTACCCAGACCAATGGGAGCAAAAATTATCTGGTCTGAAAGGCTTTGATTGGCGTAAAAGTAACCCTGAGATGATTAAACGAGCAATGTCTCATGGAAAATTAAGTAAATCAAACACAGCAATACAACTAACTTGTAATGCTATAAAAATAGCACTGTCAATTCCTCTCACAGAAGAAGAGGAAAAATTAGAAATACAGATGGTAGCCTAATGAGTAAATTAATACAGGCTTATGATTTAGCCGACTATGAAGATTTTATTAATCAAGAAAATTTTGCAGGGCAACCTTTATCACTTTACGTATCAGAAGTACAGCGTATATATTGCTCAGATAATCGCCCATGGGTAATTGGTTATAGTGGAGGAAAAGACTCTTCCGCTGTTATCACACTTGTATACTTAGCCCTATTAGGGCTTCCTCCTGAAATGAGGACTAAAGATGTATTCGTAGTCTCCTCAGATACATTAGTAGAGACCCCTGTTGTAGTAGATTTGATAAAAAAAACAATGCTACAAATCGAATCTGGGGCAAAACGTGACGGATTGCCAATTACTCAGCATGCGGTTACACCTAAAACCCACGAAACATTTTGGGTAAACCTTTTAGGTAAAGGGTATCCAGCCCCTACTAGAAGTTTTCGCTGGTGTACTGAGCGCATGAAAATTAATCCAGTTAGTGAATTTATTAAAGATAAAGTATCACAATTTGAAGAGGTAATTGTGGTTTTAGGCTCGCGTAGCAGTGAAAGCGCATCTCGAGCTCAAGTAATTGCCAAACATAAAATCGATGGTTCTAGGCTTGCAAGACATACAACTTTATCTAATGCATTTATTTATACTCCAATAGATACTTGGGATGTTGAAGATGTATGGAAGCTTCTAAGAGGTGCATTTCGTTATGCATCAGAAGACATAGAAGAATGGGAATCACCATGGGGAGGGAATAATCGGCCTCTTTGGACTTTATATATGGATTCTTCCGCCCAAGGAGAATGCCCACTAGTAATTGATGATAGTACCCCGTCATGTGGTAATTCACGCTTTGGATGCTGGACCTGCACCGTAGTAACCAAAGACAAAGCAATGGAAAGCCTGATACAAAATGGTGAAGATTGGATGTCACCATTACTGAAATACCGAGATCTATTGGCATTTACAACTGATCCAGCAAATAAAGATACTTTTCGTAATTACAAACGTCGAACAGGCAAGGTTAGTTACCAATACGCTAAAGATGGTGAAGAGATCACTGCAGAACGAAAACATGTCCCTGGCCCTTATTGGCTAAAATATCGACAACAATGGTTAAAGGATCTGTTAATTATTGAGCGAGATCTAAACGCTCAAGGACATAATATTACTTTAATCACCGAGCCAGAATTACATGCTATCCGTCAAGAGTGGCTGAAAGACCCTAACGAACCAGATTGGTATGATACCCTACCTGGTATTTACCGAGAGGTATACCAAAAAGATTTAGATTGGGTAATCGACGATCAATCCCGCTTTGATGCCAGTGATGCTGATTTACTCGCTCAAATAGCACAAGGATTTGATGTAGTACCTGAAATGGTTATGAAATTAATTGAACTTGAAGTTTCAATGGAAGGACTCAGCCGCCGTCAAGGTATTTTTGATAAGCTTGGAACAATCCTTAAGCAAGACTGGGGAAGCCTTGAAGAAATAAAAGAACAACAAATAATGCTACAGAAACGTAACGAACGAGATCTTCACCAGGAAGAAGTCGCCAAACTGGAAGCTGAACTTCAGGTTTTACAGCGTAGAATTATCGATGCCGGTGAAACATTACAGCACACCAGTCAGGAAAGAGAACATGTTAATTAAAAAACTAGTGTTACATAATTTTCGGGTCTTCAGCGGTACACATGTTATAGACCTGGCACCTAGAAAACGCCAGTATGATACTAATCCACGGCCTATCGTATTATTTGGTGGTTTAAATGGTGCAGGAAAAACTTCAATTTTATCAGCAATCAGATTGGCACTATACGGTCGTATGGCATTTGGCCTTGCTATCCAACAACAGGAATATATCGAACAACTCAGCACACTGATTCACAATGGTGAACGCAATACTGAACAGCCAGAAGAGGCCTCGATAGAACTGACTTTTACCTACAATAAAAATGGCTGTGAAGCCGAATTTACTGTCACGAGGACTTGGAAGAAAGGTAAAAAAGACCGCCTTTCTCTACAGCAAGATGGACAGCTACTTAATGAGCTAGATTATGACCAGTGCCAGGGGTTCCTTAATGAATTAATTCCACACGGTATCGCTGACCTTTTCTTTTTTGATGGCGAAAAAATCGCGGAACTAGCAGAAGATGAATCTGGCAATATTCTGCGTACTGCTGTACGTCGCCTATTAGGCTTAGATTTGATATCTAAACTACGTAATGACTTAATGATTTTTGTTAAACGTCAGCAATCCAGACAATTAATTGGTTCTCAACAACAACAACTTATTGAGCTTGAGGCACAGAGTAAGAAGCTAGCAGGCCAGACAGAAGAGCTACTAGAAAAAGCTGATTTTACTAAAATACGTATTGAACTCTTATCTAAAGACATCATCCACTATGAAGGTCTATTGAATGCGCAAGGCGGTGCATTTGCCCAAACAAAAGTAAAAGAAGAACAGAAAGTTGAAACTTTACTGAAAGATAAAGAACGTCTGGAAAAAGCGTTACGTCAAGAATGCGATGGGGCACTACCTTATGCCTTAGCTCCTAGTACCTTATCTCGTTTGCTACAACAGATTGCTGATGAAACTCAGATAAAGCAGGCGAAAATTTTTGAGCAAGAGCTGAGTCAATTTTTAACTCGGCTTGGAAACGATATTGCATTACGCTCTAGTACCACTAGTAAAATCGCAACTGAAGCTATTACTGATAATCTTAAAGAATATATGGCAGCGAAACCTAAAGGTGATTTGCTTTTTGATATATCTGAGCGTGAAGCCGGTATGCTTCAACAATCTATAGAACAAGAAAGCAAAAGGGCATGGCAACGATTTGATCTTTATCGTAGCCAATTAGCTAATGTCGAAGAACAGCTTGAACAAGCCGCCGCTAATATAGCTCGAGCACCAGAAGATGACCAGCTAATAGCTCTCTTTGAAAAACTGCGAGACCTAGATCGTCAACGCGAAGCTCAACGGCAAAATTATCGCACACTGCTAGAGCAGGCCAAACAGACAAAACAACAACAGCTAGATTGTGTTCGTCGAGTGCAAAAAATACATGATACCGCCCGCTATCAACATAATTTTAGTAGTGCTCTTAAGAATGCTCAGGAAACAATAAACTTACTCGATCGTTACAGCGATGTTCTCACACAAGCAAGAGTAAAAACACTATCGACAAATTTTGAGCAATCCTACCGTAAATTAGCTCGTAAGGAGGACTTACAGCTTAGCGCGCATATTAATCCTGAAACATTTGATGTTGAATTAATTGATGAAAATAACTCAATAATTAACCGTAAATTACTATCTGCTGGTGAAAAACAAATTTATGCAATTGCTATCCTCGAAGCATTAGCAAAAACCTCAGGTCGTGACTTGCCAGTAATTATTGATACACCATTAGGCCGCTTAGATTCACAACATAGGGATAAGTTAATTAACTATTATTTCCCATACGCAAGTCATCAAGTAGTTATTTTATCTACGGATACAGAAGTGGATGAGCATTACTTTGTAGATCAGCTCAGGGATGATATTTCCCATGCGTACGAAATCGTTTTTAATCCGCATACTAAGTCATCGACTCTAAAACCTGGTTATTTCTGGGAACTAACCAAAGAGGTAATCTAATGCTTCCAAATAGAATGCAACTTACTCGTCAAACTGAAGAGCAACTTAAAAAGTTAAAGGGATATACCGGAGTCACTCCGAATGTTGCAGCTCGACTGGCATTTTTCCGTTCAATTGAGAGCGAATTTCGTTATATACCTGAACGGGACAGCAAGAAATTAGATGGCTCTTTAGTGTTGGATAAAATTACATGGCTAGGAGAAACATTACAAGTTACTGAACTGGTCTTGCAAATGCTTTATCCTCAAATGGATCAAAAAATACTAGTTAAAGCATGGGCTGCTCATGTTGAAGATGGGATTGCTTCGATTAGAAATCATCGAAACTTAAAGGATTTTTTATTATCTTTATAAGAAAATCATGCCAATATAGGTTATATTGGCATATAAAAATATAAAGCAATAAAACCAAAAATTGATTTTATAATAAATAAATCAGATAAAGTAAGGTGGATGTTTTCATGATATTAAAGACTTCAAAAAGAAAATGGACCCTGTAAATAATTCTGTGTATTTGCCTTTCATTAAAGGTGACCGTCTAGGCGGTCGCCAAACGTAATAATAAAACGGCTCATTGCCTGTTTTCAGTTTTGAATTGGCATGCTCCATTTTTTAGAAGCTGATTCAATCGCTAAGTAAATGACTTTACGCACTGAATCATCGTTGGGAAATACCTTACGTTTCTTAATCGCATGATGAATAACGCTATTTAGTGACTTGATGGCATTCGTGGTATAAATAGCTTTGCGGATATCATCAGGGTAAACAAAAAATGTATTTACGTTTTCCCAATGCGCATACCAACTTTTCAACTTTTGCTAATTTGCGGGTATTTTTCGTCCCATATTAAAGCGAATTTTTTCAATGCTATCAATGCAGAAGCTTCTGTTGAGGTTAACCTATCAAAAGTAGGCAAATACACAATTTAAATTACAGCCTCAGAAAATGTCTACTTCTTCTAAAATAAGACAACTATAATTAGATTTTCTGCTTTAAAAATTACAGTGGTCGCTATAAAAAAGTTCGCTTTACTGAAGACCCTGTAAAGACGCAAAATTATTTACGGGGTCTACACTTCGGGATATACCTCTCTTCCTAATACAGAATTAAAGATCAAAGAAATTTTTATCTATTTCAAATATTTCATATGTACTTACCTTCGCCACTCCCATACTATTCTGAACCAAATATTCACACAATTGATTACCATCAACTAGTGTAATACTCATGCCTTGTGCTTTCCCTGCACTATTAATAGCTTGTTCTGTAAAGCATGATGATGAAAAGAAAACTCCCTTCTGTGCACCTTTTTGGTTCATTGCCCCTATAAACTCTCGAATTTCACTCGGAGGAACTTTTTTATTATTATATCTCTTTGCCTGAATATATATTTTTTCCAAACCTAATTTATCTTCATTAATAATCCCATCAATGCCTTCATCCCCAGCGCCACCTATAACTTTACCTGCTTCAGACTCATGCCATCCATATCCCATCTTTAATAAAAGAGTAACTACAAGTCGTTCAAAAAAAGCCGGATCAGAAGAATTAATAGCATCAAGCAATTGATTCTTTATGCTATTTATGTGCTCAACATATTTACCGTGAATAATCTCTTCCGGTAATTGATCCTTTGTTACCTTTTCAACTTTTGGATGGTTAGTATTTAATAATTGTCCTTGCCATAAATCATATAATGGTTTTGATTGCCCTATAGATTTAACCTCAATAAATATTTTTCTTGGTGATGCACTAGGAAAATCAATTCCATAACAATGTTTTCTAATTTCACCTCGTACAACATTTACAGGATCTTTCGCGCCAAAAGAGTAATACTTTTTATTAATGATGTGCTCATAAATATCTTTATGTGATAAGGGCTTACCGTGCTCCTTTAATACGCTTATTATAGCTTCAATAATAGTCATATAAATAACTCCCAAAATGCCTTATCGCGCATTTTCATGGCCTGTTTATCCCCATTTACATACAGGCTAACGTGTTTATCAAGCTGCCGAATCTGCCCCATCAATGACTCCTGCTCTCCTCTATCATCGACATTAAACACAGCCTTGATATCCGCATTTTTAATCTCCGAAACACGATGGACAACCCAAGTCAAAATGTAAGAAGCGTAGTTATTTTCCCCTGTCTTAAAATGCGTGATCTCTTGTGTCGAAAGGATTGCTCCAACACCGTATTCTCTACCTTCTTTAAGGATTTTACGTAAACTATCAAAATCTTGGCGCATGAAATTATCAGCCTCATCCACCAAAATCATTTTTGTTAATTGTCGATAATCACCCCGTACCGTTGGTTTTCCTCTTTTTTGCATCTGGGCGTAAAACAAATCTAGCGTCAACGCAACAACCAAGTTTTGAATTTCTGGTGGGTACCCTGCCAATTCAATAACCGTAACACCATCAATCAATTCGTATAAACTTGTCATTTTTTCAGGAACAGTTTCAAATATCTTGTAACGCGCCAGCTTAGAAAGTGCCGCGTAAAGAGAATCTTCTTCAACTTTTTTTTGGCCGCAGAATCTTTTCCACACGTCTTCAATTGTTGGGGCTGTTTTTGACCATGTAGAAGGGTCTTCTGGCAAAATACCCGCATCTTTATAGCATTCCAGAATCAAATTTTCTAATTTAAGCTGTTGCTTATGGCCCAAGCCATAGGCCTTCGCCATTGTTTCTGATAACCCACCTGCAGTATGAATTGGTAACATTGGTATATCACCAAACAAAGATAATGGATTATAAGGAAGATTAAACAGTGTGTATTTTTTAGCATTGGTCGCTTTCTGAAACGCATCATCCACATAGTCAGATTTATAATCAAAAATCAGCAAACCGATCGGTTTACTATCAACATTGCAGGATTGATTGTGTATCAACTGTGTGACTAATGACTTAGTAAACTGGGTTTTTCCTGTACCCATTGTGCCAATAATGCCAGTATTGGTATTCATAAACTTCGCAGTATTCGTAGGTTCCCAATACAAAGGATTCTGCAGAATAACATCATGACCAAACAAAACCTGTAATGGAGTATTATCGTTAACACTAGCATCAGAGGTTACTAGTGGCTCTACAGGCTGTAGCAACTCCGAATTTAACGTCGATAAAGCAGCGATTGGTGCTTTATCGGCGCTTATCGAACTCAAATTGTGTAATGTTGTATCACACATCGGTTTAAGCAAATATTTTTCTGGCACTCGATACCGTTCAGCTAGTGGTAGTTCATCCCCCTGCGATGAGATTAGTGATGGCAACAATGAATAAGGAATTTCAATTTGTAAGATATTATCATCTGTTTCTTTATAAGAAAGATCAAAACAAGTCCCACTGTCAACGTGCGCAACAACAAAACCATCTACATAGTTGTTCAACTCTCCCAACTGATAATCACCTGTTAACCACCATTCGCGTCGTTCAAGTAAAGGTGAGAGTTTGTCGTTATCCAATACTTCATACAAACGCAATTTTTCAACTTGCATCAAAACCTGACGAATAAAAAGTGCTCGGTATAATTGAGAGGCTAACGTTTGTGGTTCTAGAATATCCTGTTGCAAATAGCGTTTCAGTTCACGAGCTTGCTGGCCTGCATAGCTGTAATCAGGCCTTGTGCCAGTTTTAACCTCCAGCGGCAATAAATAGAGACGATTTTCTTTAAAACCAACAAAAAGAACATCATCTGAAATAGCTCCTTTGCGATAACCTTGCAGATTTCGGGATAAATCACTCTCCTTCATTTTCAGTCCAACGTTACCCGAAACGCGAATCATTTCAGCTACTGATAGCGGAATCCAGCAAATATCAGATTCATTCAACATAGATTGCACAAACTTATATGCGCCAATAATACCATGTTTCTCCTTACGTTCCTTTTCGCTGGAGCGTAACATTTTCAGCAACCATTCCCCATTAAAGGCATTAAACTCCGCAAGAAGATGTTGGCTATCTACCGCGCATTGCTCTGGCTGGTTTCCTGTTTTAAGTAGGCGCAAAAATAGATCTACTTGTTTCGTGACCGTTACAGCATCATAACCCGCACAACTGGTATACTGATCAGAATAGTGAATGAGTACCACATCTTTCTGACTAGTAAAAAAATCAAGTGTGACTTTAGGGTCGATAATAGTTGTCCAAAGGGCGCTGTTATAGGAGTAATTGAGTAATTTTTTGAAACTGGCGCTTACAGCTAATCCGATACCATACCCATGATATTGGCTATTACTCTGACGGGCAGGTTGCCATAGGCAACCAATTAAATGGGCTAGGCGTAAAGCACAATAAGATTCAATATCAACACCACGCAAGCCAAAGGCTGTGAAGTATGCATCTCCCTGAATTTCAGCCCCCTCACCAGCTATCAAGCCATGACATAAAACCCCACTAGATGCATTTTTAATATTAATTTGACGACAATCTACTGGTGCAGTATTAGTGAAAAAAGCCAGATGTGCATAAGCTAATTTATCGCTTTCAGAGGGAAGAACAAATTTACTGAATGTTAGACGACTACGTAACAAATCAATCAACATATCAGCTTCGGCTCGCCATGATCCACTGTTTAAACCTAAATCGTTTTTAAGTTCTTCATAACTACCACTCTCGGCAAAACGATCAAACATGTTAGGTAGAAGACGTTCATCATAGCAATTTACATGCACCGAAATAGCATTTTCTTTTTCCTGCTTAAAATATTCTACTACTCCCAAAAATAGCTCTTTAGCATTTTTCTGATTAATAGCATTGATAATTAACGAATTGTGTTCCGTACTCTGGAAAAGTCGCGAATAGGCGTCGGTAAACTCATTGAGCTTATCTTTCACCAAACGTTTCACATATTCATGACTTACCTGACGCTGAGGAACAACATCAATCCAGAAACGATTTTCTTCCACTGCCTGTAATTGTGCATATTCATGTTCGCTGTGATAAACAAATGGCATTAAGCCAGAAACCGTTAAACGATCAAGAGTAATCGGTGGTAGTGCAGCAAATGAATTCGAGCCGTGCTGTTCCAATTCTGCAACAATAGTTTCTGCCAACTGTAAATGATAAGCTAATACTAAAGGATGTAGTGGCGAAAGGCGTTCATGGGTATCAACCTGACAAATTCCCAGATACAAAAGGCGCTTTTCCTGTGCTGTAAGCGCTCTGCTCATACTAATTTTTTGCAGAGCATGCTCAAACATAGTAACAACTTGGTCTACCAACGTACGATATTCACCTGACCAGGATACTAGACTCGGTAAAGTGCCATGGTGCTGATAATAATCGAATAATTGACTGTAAGCTCTATGGAGTTCAGGGTAGCTAATAAGAAGCTCATCCAACTCAAATACACTATCATTACTTCCCATACCAAGAAGATGTTGATCAATTAATACAGCTTCCAACATCAACAATTGTTGGCGTACACCGACGACTTTATGCTCAGTATTTTCAAGAATAATGCGCCCCTTCAATCGGTTATATATAGCATTTCCTTCTTCTTTGAATAATTTATTAAAACGGCTTTGATCAAAAAGTAGTGGTAGCGTTAAACCTTCTTCAGCACCGGGGCCCTCTATGTTAAACAATAAACGAGAATTACCAGAAATGAGAGTAAACTGAACTAAATCACTTTGATTCGCCAATGTCTCAAAATTCACTAAAGAATATTGACGACTGTCAATATCTTCACTGTCATCATCCAGTATGTAAGCCAAATTTCCCGACTCAGCAATACGCAGTTCATTATCTTCTAGTTGTAGCGTTATTTGTCCTTTGCCGGGTTCAATACGGTAGATGTGTTGAATATCATTAAGCCAGAATTGCCCCTGTTCAACCAACAATAAGCGGAACTTATACTCTTCGGCTGGGTTATTTCGATTGGTCAACTCAAGGCTAAAAAAACAGGGATGCCCATCAAAAGGAACGGATGCAGTAACACGGGAGCTCTTACCTCCGGCTCGGCTAGTACGCCAAAATTGTTCTTTTTTCAGCTGGCGATGGTGAGCAATCTTTATCTGATTATCCTGAAGGTCGTTACCTTGAAAGATGAGTTCCAGCTTAACCTCTGTAGCTCTTGGCTGTACCTGAATTAATACACTGATATCCCGTTTACCAGCCTGACTGTTACTTTTAGCTCGTTGCCAAACTACCCCATTTTCGACGATGATGTTATCCAGCACAAGTTTCTGTTCACTGTTCTGTTCTTTCTCTTTTCTATAATCAGAAAAATCGAGTTCACGCCAGTCTTCTTTATCAACGAAGTGTTCTTGAATGAATTTTGAACTAAATTCAGTAAGTACATTTTCTAGTTGTCCACTGTAACGTTCAACACAGTCTTCTATCTGACGATATAATTTTCTATTTTCATTCAACCTTGTACGTAACTGTTTATG
Organism: Providencia sp. PROV267; assembly: GCF_028477825.1. Lineage (NCBI taxonomy): Bacteria > Pseudomonadati > Pseudomonadota > Gammaproteobacteria > Enterobacterales > Morganellaceae > Providencia > Providencia sp. PROV267. The sequence goes on from NZ_JAMPLX010000027.1 coordinate 122,131, forward strand.
GCTATAGTTTAATAGCTCATCGTCTTTAAATAGATGAAGTTCGGAAAAATCCAAATTGCCATCATCTAATAAACGGTACAATGAAGCAAAACCAAATACAGTTGCGCCTTCATCCAGCACTATTGCTAGTTGATCATCCAACAAACACTTGGATAGTTCCGAATTCTTACTATCGCTACGAATGAGCTTTTCTAACTGATGGCTAAAGGTTTTCGGATACCAAATCGAATCAGGAGCAGCGACATCTTTCGTACTATTAATCAAGGTATCGAGCATACTGTTATGAATAATCAGTAGAGCTGTTTTAGTAAAAACTCCGCTACGCCCTGCCACCTTATCGCGCAAATGAGAAATATAATTTTCAGTAAATGCTGGTGCTGCAGAACCATGTAAAACAGGAATAAGCTGAACATTATTGCACGAGAGGTAGGGCAGGTATTGTCCTGGTCCAATTTCCAATTGATTTTCACCCGCAAGATCAATGAAAGCTTGCCAGAGTTTTATAGCATTATCAGGATCAGGAGACTTAAACTGATAACGTTCTCCAGCCTGAATAATATCACTAACCCACTCAATAAAGGTTTCCGCCAAATAGGTTTCATACTGTTTTACGGACATACACGGCGTCTCCACTATCACTCATTCGTTCCACATTTCCCATTCGTTCATAAAAAGCCACCAAAGCCTGCTCTGACTGGTTATCCAAATAGAATCCCCGCTGTTCAAAACCACGCAACAATTCATGTAACCGAAGTTTGTCATTTTTACCGATAGTAAGGTTGGTCAGTAACAGTAAGCGGTCCTGATTGAGCACCAATACTTTCCCTGCCCGGCCACGCACCTGAATAAAATCAGCACAAATTTGGTTTTCCAATTCGTTAACATATTTACGATTCACCGTTGCTCGATCAGATTTCTTACCTTGAAATTGTTCAAGAGCAACAGAAAGTAACTGTTTGAAAGCACATTCCAAATTTGTCGCTTGTTCACGGGGCTCAAGACCTCGTTCTTTAATAAATTCTTGTAGATAGACGTTAAGATTATTTAAAACCTGAGAAGATGACTCTGAATAATTCAAGGATTCCTGATAAATCTGCCATAGAGGACGTTTTTTCTTTCCCTTTTCCCATTGCAAAACCTCTAGGGCAGAAAGTATAGGGAAAAGTTTTTCGCTTTGACTAGCAAACAATTTATATCCATACCGCTTCACTTTTTCTCGTTCAGAGCTAGCTTTTTCGCTATCAAGAATGAAAAACAATGACTTACTTTTCGGTTCTCCATTTTGCCAATTATCCAGATTTAGCGCTAACTGAGCACACCAACTAAATGCATACAAACGTAAGGTATTGGTTAACTCCTGCAAAAGATACTGAGGATGCTCTGCCAAAAACGCTAGATCATCCTGAAAACACATTACCATGTAAGGTAGATAAGGCTGCTCTTCAGCAAATGGACTTTTTTCTAGTGGCTCTACTTTTTCATCGAGTTTATTCAATATTTGTTGTTCAATGAAGTTAAGTTTGTCCTGTATTGGATAACTAAGACTAAAGTCGCCCATCAGATTAGCAAACAGAGTTCCAAGACGCTGATCCGTCTTTGAACATGTACTTATCTTTTCCCCTATAAACTGGGCGTGAAATAGTAAAAAAAGAGGAGAAACACGAAAGATACCCTTGCTAGAAAAGTACATTCTCTCGAGCACCGACCAAAAGTTAGGTTCGTCAAGTAGCCCCTGCAAATGTGTTTTACAATCATCACGAAATTGTTCTGGGGCGTAAGCTTCGATTTTACGTTTCAAGGCATAACTAAGAACCAGACCAGTGACTATTTGCCAATTAATATCATTATTTTTATTACGTATTGGTAAATAACTATCTAATTGATTATTCCCTACTTTTAGTGTTGTTGCGATAGGATACATTCTGTTAACCCTCCATACCGCTAATAGCGATCATATCGTCATCTGCCTTGGCTCGATAAACCCGTAGCCCACCATCATAAAAATTAATTTCACGACTGGATTTAGCTTGCCCTGTAATTAACTCAACAAGTTCATCCAGCAATACGATGGAATTTTTATCATACTTATTCGGGCGATAACCATTGTTTAACTTGTACAATAGTTCAAATAGATTAAGCCCAATATGAACAGGAGGTAGTGAATTTTGTCCCACTTTTAAATGGACATCAAAGCCAGTTGGATGAGCAGTATGTTTATTACAGATAGCTTCCCAATTAGGTTTAATCTCTACTGGGGCCGTTATTTTAACGCCACCGAATTCACCTAAAAAAAACTCTTCTTTTTGCATACTTAATTCTGGTGCTTTGCGGTTAGCATAGCGCTGTATGCCTGCAATAAGTTCAAAAATATAGAAGCGATTTAATAATTTTTTCTGTTCTGCATTTGCAGTATAATTTTTATGCAAATGCCAAATTTCTGAGTAACGCTCAAATAATGTTTCATTAAAGAAAGATGAAAATTTTTGGTGGTAATCATTTCCCAATGACTCATATTGTAGTAACCAAAAAAGCCGAATTAATGAGGATGCATCGCCAGACTTAATACACTGACGATCAAATTTAATGTGTAACGACTCAAGTGCAGTTAAAAACTCATCCAACTCAGGGTCAATCAACCCAAGCTCATAACGCAAAACAAATTGGTCAAGCTCATATGTGTGTAATCTAGCAGGATCAAAATCAGAAATTTTTTTAATTAGCTCATTTTCTGCAACAGTAAAAAGATTATCAAATAAATAGCCAGGCCCCATGAGTAGATAATGCAAAAAATCCAGCAATGTTCTGGTTGTCACAAACTGGTCTTTTATTAATCGTGCTTTAAAAAGTTGTGTGATTAACACATCTTGTACACCTGGCATACAAAGTAATTTAAAGTTTGCGACTTCTGTCAGGTGTGGATTTATTTGCTCGTCTTTCCTGAAAATCACTTGGAATAAATTATCATCTTCATTTTTAGTTAAATTTTTTAATAGTGATTTAATAAATGGTGAGTACTGCTTATTTTCATTAAATAGGAATTTAGGGTAATCCTCGAAGTCAAAAAAAGAGTAATTATTCACCTGATAAGGACGGTTACCTTCCTGCTTTACGGATAAAAATTTATCAATTATCGACCTTAGCTCTTTATGACATTCACTGCCTTCCCTAGCAAAATTAGCTAACATACCAGTATTAATGCCTATAAGGAGTGGCCGTGACTGTTGATTATGGTTATCAAATAAATCATTTAGTGCATCGATAGCTGACTGTCGAGGACCAAAACTATGCGTAGCATCAAGATGAAAATTGAATTTATTCTGATAACGTAGATCTGACTTACAACGGGTTAGAATTTCAGATTTCCCATCACCACTACTACCACACAAAAAAATAATTTCTCCTGGTTTCACCACATCTAAGTACTTTTGCAAATCTCTTTCTATTTCTTGTTCAACAAAGAGCTGTTTTTTTAACTCATCAAAAACATCCTTTTCTCGATCAATCTCTGTTGTTACAGAAAGTGAAGATGATTTTGCAAGAACCCTCAGCGCTTTACGTAATGTGATTGTACTCATAACTTCATAGTCTCTGATGAAAAATACTAACGATTTTATATAGCAATGCTCATTACCTCTACCTATATTTATGTTATTTAAATATATAATGAGTGAATTTGCATCATTTATCAGTTTTTGATCACAAAAAAGTTAGAATTACTTATCAAGTATTATAAATAATTAGCTGTTCGCCCAGTCCACTCCCCTTAAAATAAGATGGCGATACTTAGATTTTCTGCTCTAAATTTGCAGAGGTCATGATAAAAAAGTCCATTTTACTAAAACTCAAATCGTGAATATCTTAAAGCTCACCGATTTGGGATGAAAGTGGAAGACATTTGTCGTTAAAATGAGATCAGCAACGCCACCTACTACAATTGGAAATCAAAGTGCTTAATCTCGTAATACATTAGTATTAAAAAATTAAAAGAACTCAAATAAGAAAATACAACACTCAAAAAATGTTTGCAGAAACCAATTTTGAAAACCATGCTATGAAGGTGCGTTTCGCAAAAAAAGTTAATAGTGACCGAAAAGAAATCATGCACACAATCGCTTATTCAAACGGATTTATCGTTCATAAAAGCGTGCAAATTAATCTCGTTATCTTGAGCCACTTTTTATCGGAAGACACAAAATTGGCGTAAGAATAAGAAGGATAAAATCGTGATTGATGCTATACAAACTGGCTAACCAAAACGCCTTAATCTGGCTTCTGGAAATACTATTTTCGACTGCAATCTCAAGGTTATCTCTTTCATCATAAACAAGTTTATCGCGTTTATTGCCGTTTTGGGGTTAAACCTGAAACGGCGAGTTAAAAAATACTGCCGAAACGAGAAAAAAGCCCCTTAGTGATTGAAAAAGTTTCGAATGTTCAATGGGCATTGGATTTTGCACATGACAGTTTATATTGTGGTAAGCGTTTCAGAATATTGAATATTATTGATGAAGGAACACGTGAATGTTTGGCGATTGAAGTGGATACATCGTTGTCAGCTGAACGGGTTATTAGAGTGCTTGAACGCTTAAAAGTCGACAGAGGAGTGCCGAAACAAATACGCGTTGATAATGGACCGGAGCTTATCTCAACCAACCTATTGAATTATTGTACAAATAATCAGATTGAGCTATGCCATATTCAAACGAGCAAACCGCAACAAAACGGTTTTATCGAACGATTTAATGGCTCCTTCTCCCCATGAGTTTTTAAATGCCGATTTATTTGAGTCATTAAACCAAGTACGAGAAATGGTGTGGTTTTGGCAACAAGATTACAATTTGAACCGCAGCCATGAAAATTTAAATCACCTCCCACCGAAGGCCTATCGTAAACAGTTAGAATACTCTAATTTGGTGTGTCTCAATTAAGAGGGAGTGGACGGAAGCTTATTAGAAGATATGTTGCAGCCTGTACGCGTTGTCTCACATAAATCACATAACAGGCTGAATTCGTCAAATGCAGCGATTGAATTTAGCAACATTTGACTCTCTCTTTAATCATAGATAAAAGTAACACCAATCACTGATTGTACTTTCCCTGCCGTCACCTGCCCTGTAGTACGTGCATATCGTGCACTCAAACCTAAACTCACCGCAGATGTTCCCACAGCCCCCAACTGCACGTTTTGGTTAGTTGGGATGGCGTTTCCATTACGCACTAATTGGATCCCGACGCCTTTTGCCGCATTAGTTCCCGAAAAAGTGTTCGCAAATATGGAAGAGCTGGTATCCGTCGAACCTGTCAGGTAATAAGAAATATTTTGATTTCGTGCACAATAAATAGAAAGTGGTACTGGTGCAGTCGCAGGATATTCAGGCAGATTAACGATCACATTACGCGAAGAAACATCACAACCACCAATAGGTACTACTACATTATTGTTGGCATATAAATTCCACGTAAAGGTCGCCGTCTCCACATTACCGCCACCAACAAGAGCAGAGCCAACTTGGTACATCACCAATGTCGCAAAACGAGTGCCTTTATTGATAACCACTCCCCCCGCCGCTGAAATAGGGGTCAAATATAGCTGAGTGTTCCAAGGTGTATAATTCCCTGAAGGGAAATTCTGTTGATGAGTCGGTGACACCAACGGAAACGGATAGCTTGACGTATAATAGCGTAATGAACCATTAAAGTTCGACAATACCCCACCATAGGCAGAGCCTCGTCTCATACTCACCAAGTCCCTACGAGTTAAAGGACTATCGTTGCGACAAAAAATAGATCGTGACAAATCCACCACTAAGTTTTGTCCTGCTTGCACACTCGGTTGAAGGTTAACATAAACGTTCGCAGTCGCTGTCCCCGAAAGACTATCCAACACATTCCCCGTTGAGTCATAACAAGTAAATGCATACACAGAAGAGATACTGGCTAAATAAATAATCAGATTAGCGAAAAATAATTTAATCATTTTTTTTACATTCATGGTTTAACTCACTGATAAGTGTAAGTGACATCAATCACTGCCTGGATAGTTCCCTGTGTCGCACCACCTTTGACTGTTAATGCTCTGACTCTTAATGGAAAACTCGTCGACATGGTAGAATCATTGACCTGTAATTTTTGCTGCGCACCGTTATTCAAATTTGTTCCTGCACTATTTTGCAATTGCAACTGAATGTTGCCTGCCGTACCTTGGTTTTTATAATAGCCGGTGGTATCGGCGATCCCTTGAAAGGTTGCCGTCACTGCTGATGTACCAACCGGGCAATTCTCTAAATTCAATGAAATTGAATGCCATTCAGAGGCTGAGCCAGCAGAAATTAAATTGAGGGTATATAGATCACCCAATTCAACATTGGCGGTAGTGGTTGCTACAGTACAAGGCTTTGCCACCACACTACCATTCACGGTGACTGTGGCATCCGCCGCATAGCTTGAGGTTATCTGGCTTGATAACACCCCCAATAGTAGTGTAGTGATCCTCTTCCAATAATTATCAATCATGGCATCCCCTGTTTACTGAAATTCAAGCGTGAAAGTTGCTGTCGCTCGTACATGACCTGCAACAATAGGTAAATTAGAAGCCATCAATCGCGCATAAAATTGCAAGGTATTACTTCGCCCAGCAACCAATGGTGTCCATGCAATTTGATTACTATTGGCATTGAGTACCAATGGCGTTCTACTGCCATCTAAAATTTGTATCCCTGCTCCTGAAGCATTAGAAGTTCCTGGTTCTAACGCCAATAACGACGTATTGTTTGCATCTGCGATGCCCACAAATCCTACCTTGACGGCTAATACTGACGCCCCACAAGGGGTAAGCTCAATTTGGAATGGCACAAGTGGTGTCACTTCACCGATGGCATATAGTTGTCTAACGGCATTATTTAGCAGATCAACGACTTGATTCTGAGAACCCGGTGCGACTGCACAAGTGTTGTCTTTGACATTGCCTTTAATAGTGATCGTGCTATCCGCTGCATAAGCACTTGCAGAAAACATGATCGACGACAGCAAGGTTGCAGAAAAAATCTTCAATTTATCAAACACTTTTTGCTCCTTAAAGGCACTCTACACGATGCTTACTGAGTATTTCCTGCCGGCTTTGCTCAGGCAGTGTGTAGTTGACTTGGCATTGTGCATCTGGGCTATCTCCCCAGCGAGCAACCAATTGCCCTGCCAGTGGCAACCCTGTTAGATAAACCAGCCCATCATCGGCAACAATACTGCCACCATTACTGCCTTTTGAGGTTACCACTGCACCAAATGGCACAGGTTTGCCCTGTCTCATGAGTGTCATTAGTACTTTCACACCTACTTTAGGATGGAAATCCGCACGCACTACTGCACCTCGAGTCGGTACAACACTCACGACGGGATCTTCAAGATCAACATTATTAGCTAATGTATTGGTATTAAGAGCGACTCGGTTTTCACGGTAATCAGAGGCATAGGGCAAAACGGCATAACCACGCCAATCCGTTGTAACACCGGTTTGGTTTTCAACTTTGACATTCCCGGCACCCGGCGCTTTAATTAAAACCACCGTATCATTCATTGGCTGGCTTAACGTGACCCCATTAGCATGCGCTAAAATCCCTCCACTTAAACCGTAATACATCTGGCTTAAGTCATTGGTATAGCTATAGCCCACGTTGGCATTACCATAAGTACCGCGATAGTTGAGTGAGGTATAGCCTGTTGCAGAAGAGTTTTCTTCCCCACCGCCGGCATAACCTGTTTGCACGCTATAACTTAAATTATTGTCATCCAATAATGTTCCATAGATACCAGCCGTATTGGTGACTCGGCCTTTCAGATCATGTGAAGCGTTATAGCTGGCACTTGCATTACGCCAGATAGATTGGCTATCCGAACGCAGCCAATGACTGAATGGAATATTTACATTCAAGGCCAACATTTGGTCGTTGGCATCCTGCCACGAGTTTTTCGATAGGCTGTAACTTAAGCCCCAATTGATCCCTTCGATTAACGTATTGATACCAACCTGTAATTGCTTATCTGATTTATTAGTATTCCAATATGTTTCGTGACTACCCGTCACATATAACGTCGATTGTTCACCCAATTGTTGAGTCAAACTTAATTGGATTTTTTCGCGTTTGTTATAGGCTAAGTTGTAGTAGTCGGTGAATTTCGGCGTAACCTGTATAACACCATCTTGTGTTGCAAGGTTATAGCCATCCATTCGTTTATAGGTGGTATCCGCGAATGAGTAATAACCCTTAGTTGAATAACGATAACCAGCTAACTGAATAATTGTTCCCGTTTCATTCAGTGACTTGTTATATAAGGAGCGAATAGATTGTCCTTGATGATTACTATCATCAGGTAGCTTGGCATTAGCTTGTGTAATATCGACGGATAATGCCCCAAACACACCAATATTTTTACCAATACCAGCGTTGAAAGATTGGTAGCGATTTGCAAGTTGCGTTCCACCATATAGCGTCCAACCATATGACAAACCACGCATTATGGTACCTTGTACAAAGGTCGGCTTTTCTTGTTGCCCATTTCCTGAACGGTAGTCACCTACTGTAACCGCATATTTAGTATGCCCTTCACGCTGTAGCAAAGGCACCGAAGAATAAGGCACCGTGAAGCTTTGTATTGAACCATCCGCCTCTGTAATGGTAACTTGGAGATCACCACTGTTCCCTGCCGCATATAAATCATTAATAACAAAAGGCCCTGGCGGAAAAGTATTCCGGTAAATTTCATAGCCATTTTGTTTAATTGAAACGTCAGCAGTGCCTCGTGCAATACCACGGATCACAGGCGCAAAACCCTTTTCGCTTTCCGGTAGCATATTATCGTCGGAAGCTAATTGAATACCACGGAAGTTAAAACTGTCGAAAATATCACCAAGTGTGTAACTATCACCTACCGTTAAGCGTGAGCGGAATTCATTGATACCGCGCTCTAAATAAGTATTGATATGCTCCCAACGCGTTTCACTGTTAGTCTTACCGCTACTGTGACTCCATGTGGAGTTATCGCGCAAGCGCCATGGCCCAAGGTTTAATCCACTCTGTAAATTCAGGTAGGTATAGCTGCTATGAGTACCATTTTGGTTACGTGCACGACTTCCCGTGAGGCTATAATTTAAAAGACCTGCAGTAATACCAGAGTCCCAATACTCAGTAGGAATAAAGTCTCGCGCTCTATCCCTCATATACACTTGAGGCACAGTGATATATAAACGTTGTAAGCCAACATCAAATTTTGATGTTGAATCAGCAATCAATGTATTTAAAGGCTGACAAGTGTCCTTAGAGATTGTCTCGACATTTGGAATGGCCAATGTCTTCACACCCATTTTAGCTAACTCACCAAGCGTTAAACATGGCGACAATTCTTTGCTACTCTTATCGATAGTAAAATGAACATCTCGAATCGATAAATATCCATCATTGAGATACACATCAACACGATAAGTGCCTTCAGGTACTTCTTGACCTTGTTCAAAAGCAGACAGGTCAGCAACAGCAGAAGGATCATCAGACAAAAAGCGTGGGTTAAAGTATAATTCTGCCTCAGCCCAAGTAGGGTATAGGCAGACACCAATAAAGAGTGCCAATGGAATTAAGGGAAAATGGCGCTCGGGTAGATTGCCAAAAAACGTTTTCTTCTCCAAAATTAATGGCTCTTTTCCAGATGCCAGATATGACATGTTCCCTCCGACCCGATCTGCTAAATCGCTCAGTAAGTTATTTAATTCAAAGTGATAGTTAGCTATTTTTTTATAAGTAAGAAACCCGCTTTTACAGAGTACGCCCCGTCATTTTGGGGGTTAATGCGCCGTAATCATTGATGGTTTGGAAGGAAATCTCACCATTTGCATTAGCCGGTACGGTTACTGACGCGTCACCGAAAGGCGGTACTAGCACATTATCTAGCTTCACCGAGCCGATTTTTAGTTCAGCTACCGTGGCAAAATATGGTGTTGGATTAGTGACAAACAGTGTTCCGGCTTGCCGCTTAAAACGTAATTCTTCAGCCACTTTATCTGGCGCAATCGCCAAATCAGTAGGACGATAATAAAGTTTGATACGGCTGATAATCGCTAATTGCAGGGTATTTTCATTTTGCTTTGACTTATCCATAGCAGGTATCGCTTTGACATTTAACCAAAACAAGCTTTCTCTATCCTTAGGCAATTGATTATTGGTTGCATCAATAATTCGTAAGGTATTTTCTTTTTTACCTTGCATAGAAAATAGCGGAGGTGTGATAGCAAATTGGTTATCTTTTTGACCGTTAGCATTTTCTACCCATGATTGGATAAGAAAAACGCCCTTTTCATCATTATTGGTGACAGCAAGTTGAACCTGTTTTTGCCCTGCAGGGTAAATAACCCGCGTAGCGCCCAAAGCAACTCCTGCGTATACCTGAGTTGATATACTTGAGCAGAGTAATATAAATAACGCAGTAATTAGTTTACGAGTTGTTCCTGTTCTCATGGTTACATCTGTCCTTCTTTTACTAAAAACATTAAAAATACGCGCAGACATTTTTTTGATCTTTTTATTCATTCATATGTGAGCGAAAACAGTGCTTGAGCATCCGCTTTTCCGCCTGTAATTTGGTCGCTAGTCGCACGATACTTCGCGACAAAATGTAAAGTCATATCACCGTTACTGACTCGCTCTATTTTTCGTGGTGAACTATTTATTGGGATCAACGTATCTTTTGAGTCAAAAATAGCCAGTCCCACACCTGTTGCCGTATTAGGTCCATTATCAATAGCAAAGATCGCTGGGTTTTTATCGTTAGCAATACCCGCAAAAGTGATTGAGACGTATTCACTAGCAACAGCGCTACATTCTCGGAGATGAATATCAAAGATCACGGGGTCTGTATCTTGGCCTGATGCATTGAGCATATTGGTGCGCAACTGCCCCATATTCACGATCAAACTTCTATCTGAAGTTTCAACACTACAAGCTTCAGCAATCAGTTCCCCTTGAAAGCGCATTCCTCCGCCTGGAAGTTGGACTTGCCACTTATTTCCAGCTTCCATAAGCGGAGAAACCAAAAGTAGTAGAACAAGTATCAGCCCTCTCATGAGCTTTCACCTTTTTAGTTTTGTTTATAAAAAGCCGTCCATGGCCTATTGGGTTTTTCACCCTTCATCCATCGCGCAATAATTACTCGTACTGAACCGCAAATGTTGCGTCAGCATTCGCAATACCTGCTGTTGTTGCACCAAGTGCATAGTAACGTGCTTGGAATGGCAGAACGTTATTACCATCATTCAAAGTGATAGCACTACTAAATGTTGCACCATCAAGATCTAGAGGTACGCTTTTGGAGTCTAAAATTTGAATGCCAACGTTAGTCGCAGAACCTGCTGCTGAACCCGCAACAGCTAGAACCGTTGGGTTAGCGGCATTTGCGGCTACGCCTCTAAACGCGACTTTTGCAGACGTTGCAACAGTGGTATCACAATCATTCAATTGAATGTTGAAACCAACTGGAGAGCTGGTGTCACCTGCTTGTGCTAACTTAGCAGTACGGAATTGGCCAAGACGTACAGTTTGTTCTACAGAGTTAGCATCAACAGCACATGCTGCGTTCACCAACTCACCTTTAAAGTGCACAGTACCGCCATTAACTGTTGTCGTTTCTGCAACAGCAGCAACTGAACTTAAAGATAGAGCCGAAACAATAACAAGTGCTAGTGATTTAACTTTCATAAAATTTCCTTATGTTTATTTATTGCAAAAACTTTGACAATAGAGGAGGGTTAATACCATTTAAATAAAGACACAGTTAAAATGTTCGAATTTAATTAAATTACAAAACTGTAATTCAATTAAATTTAAATATCTGTTATGCCTTATTACTCTCTGCGTGTGTTTTTGTATTTATCAGAATCAAAAAAACGCTTTATTTTTTCGAAAAACATTTCAACATCTGCCCCATCCATTTCAAGCGCATTAAAAAGTATAATTAATTTGTCGAATGTTATATTATTAACCCCATTTTCATAACGGGATATTTGTTGCTGACTTACATTAATTTTTTTGGCTAATTCGCTGCCTGTTAATCCGGTTCTTCTACGATAAGACTTCAGCATTCTGCCAATATTATTAGATAACGAATCATATTTTCGCTCTCGCATTCTAAACCTCTCTAACTATTATTAGCGGATTTATTCTATGTATTGTTTATAAGAGAAACATTCGTCAACTCATATTAGGATATAGAATCATTTTTCGAGTTAAAAATTGTTTTTTTCGATCGAATTGTCTAATTTTGATAGTCGAAATCTATTGTATTTTTGTTTTCGATCGGTTTTTTCGATTAAAATAAGAGGGAATCAAAAGAAAAATCCCTTATTAATTAACAATATAAATAAAGTTAGATTTTAATTTAAAATAAAAAGAAATATTTAGGTGAATAATACGATAAATAAATTACATGTAATACATGTAATTTAGAAACAATAATTTACAATAAATAGCTAAAGTAGGCATATATTAAAAAAACAAAAAATTTGCTGAAGTAAAACTAAAAAACACGATCAACAAACAAAATAAAGAAAACAAGAATTTTATTTCAATAAGAATATCAAAAAACGTGACCAAAACATTATCCACTAAGAAAATTTAAAATACTAACCAATACAGAAATTCTATAAATCTAATAATTTTTTCACGTTATTGAAAATAAAAACAGTTAAACATCCACCGTTAAGATAATTAGCCAAAAATTATTTACCCAACAGAATAGTGATTATTTACTCCTGTAATTTCAAACTCAATCTTAAAGCACAAAAAACAATCAGACACATAAGAAATACAAATGAATGGTTGGAAACTCAGTATTATTTACACATTATAATAGAATTTACTCGTATTAATTCACCTTCTCTCTCTTCCGCAATAAAAATAAAAAACCAATATTGATCAAAAAAAGATTGATTATAATTGATAATAAACTTTAAAAATAAAATAGGAAACAAATTACTCTAAAAATGATAATGATTAATGTCAACTGAAGTATTATGGTAAGTTTTAGAAAGGATAATGTAGAGAGTTACTATAAACGCCAGTAATCCTCTATTTGACAGCTTATTTATAATTGGATCTTTTGCTACTTTCTCAGCGATTTCAACAGACAAGCCAATGTAAGCCCAAGGGGCCTAGGTTCCTTTGATTTCACCGCTGCTAAATGTCGCTGAGATAACCTCATTCTAAACTAGGTAGTATAAAAACCTTCACCGTGGTAATCCCCCCGTTTTTAACCGAGGTTATAAGTAGAATCAGGTCATTCGTTGTAGATGTTGCATTGGGGTATAGCCATTCAACGCCATGTTCGGCCGTTCG